>NZ_JAUBRO010000003.1:93280-222787 GCF_036701945.1 Microcoleus sp. MON1_C1
GAGTAGGAGGAAGAGTTGGAATTGAATCTGTAGTTGAACTTGACTCTGTAGTTGCAGTTGAACTTGACTCTGTAGTTGCAGTTGCAGGTTGAGTTGGATCTGTAGTTGTGCTGGTAACTGTAGTTGTAGTTGTAGTTGTAATGGTGGTTGGTCTGGGGGTACCCGTCCCAGTCACAGCGATAAAATCATTCGCCTCGATCAGCGCCGCCGGAGTGTCTATCAAAATTGCTAAAAGCTTGCCATCTTGCGTCGTAATTACTGTATCCCTGACATTTGCACCGTTACCTTGGCGAACTTGCAGTTGAGCGAAAGATAAATTGCTCGGCAGTCCAAAGAAATCCTCTGTGTCATTGTAATCAGTAATTAAAGCCAAACTGCCAGGCCCGGCTCCCAATCCAAAGACATCGCTGCCGCTGCCGCCAATCAGAGTATCCGAACCCTCACCTCCGATCAGAGAATCATTACCCTCTGCCCCAAATAAATTGTCATTGCCGAAACTGCCCAAAATTGTATCGTCGCCGATACCTCCGGCCAAGGAGTCATCGCCAAAACCGCCGTCGATACCATCATTACCTTTGCCGCCAAACAGGAAGTCATTACCTTCATCTCCCAGTACCGAGTCGTCGGCTTCATCGCCGCGAAGGGTATCGGAACCGCTGCCGCCAAAAGCTGTATCGTCAGCCTTCCCACCGAATATCTGGTCATTACCAGCCTCTCCGAAGAGCGAATCGTTGTCGGCATTGCCGTACAAAGTGTCGTCGCCGTCGCTGGCGCTAAAGTAATCGTTGCCGCCACCGCCCAACATTTGATCCCTGCCACTACCGCCGTTGAAAGAATCGTTCCCAAAATCCCCGTAGAGAAAGTCGTCATCAGCATTCCCGAACACGGAATCGTCGCCGTCATTCCCTGTGAGCGTGTCGTTGCCAGTACCGCCGGCAATCACATCAAAGCCTCCGTTGCCAAAAACTAAGTCGTCCCCAGCATCTCCCACCACGCTGTCTATCCCGTCGTTGCCTTCGAGGATGTCGTTGCCCAAACCGCCGCGAATCGAGTCGTCGCCGTTCCCGCCGGAAGCAAAATCGCGGCCTTGGTTGCCAATGAGTTCGTCATTTCCTTCACCGCCAAGCAACGAATCTGCTCCGTCAGCTCCAAGAAGCTGGTCGTTGCCGCCGTCGCCCTCTAGGGTGTCATCTCCTCCCGCACCCAGGGGCGTGTCATCGCCATCTAAACCGCGAATTCGATCGCCCAGCGGAGTTCCTAGAATAAAGTCGTTGCTGTCTGTGCCGATCAGGTTTGCCATACGGGATACACCGGTCCTCAATAAAATAAATTGTTTGAAATTATGTTAATCGCCTTCGTGACAAGGGATTGCTGCTTGCCTAGGTTAGCATAATTGAGATTTTGGCAATCTGACGAAGGGGCGCTGGAAGTTTTGCTCGTGTCCGCAGTTGCGATCGGGGCTGGTATAATGCCCGATCGGCAATCTAATTTAGTTATTCTGGATTTTTTCAAATAGAAATTAGTCGATCGCACTCAAGAAAGTCAAACTCGACAAACGAAATGAGGAAGAATGAAAAATGAATAACCTTTTTCCTTCTTGCTCCGCCTCAAACTTTTACTTCAGATACCACTAAAAAAAATGCAACTGTAGGCCCGTGTTCCAAATCATTAGGTCATCTGTCCTTCCCAATTCTTCAATCTAAAATCTAAAATCTAAAATCTAAAATGATCGAGAATGTCTTGTAGTTTTATTCGGTAACAGGTAACACTATCTCAAATTCAGTTCCTCCCCCCAAAGTAGAATTCACATTAATTGTTCCGCCGTGGGTTTCGACTACTATCTGGCGGGCGATCGCCAATCCTAACCCCGTGCCTTTTCCTACTGCCTTCGTTGTGAACAGATGGTCAAAAATCCGCTGTTTCACTGATTCTGTCATGCCCGCACCGTTATCGGCAATCTGAATTTTGATGTGCCGATCGCCCCACTGACTGGTACGAACTGTGATACAGTGTGGATTGGCTTTAATTGCCTCCAAACTGCGTCCTTGGTGTGATTCTTCTAGGGCATCGATCGCGTTAGCAAGCAGGTTCATAAAGACTTGGTTCAGTTGACCGGGAAAACATTCGATGGGGGGGAGATTGCCGTAGTCTGTGACGACTTCGATCGCAGGATGGTGTTCGTTAGCTTTCAGCCGATGTTTCAAAATTAAGATGGTGCTGTCAATGCCCTCATGGATATTAAAGGGAACTTTGTAGTCTTTATCGGCCCTGGAGAAGGTGCGGAGGCTGGTGCTAATGCCGCGAATGCGATCGCATCCCACTTTCATTGACAACAGCATCTTTGGCAAATCTTCTAAGGCATACTCTAAATCAATATCCTCAGCATCTTCTTCAATTTCGTCGCCGGGATCGGGAAGTTTTTCTTGATATAATTTTAAGTGCCCAATCAGATCTTTGATCGTAGTCGTTGCTTCCTCAATATTGCCGTTAATAAAGCCGACAGGATTATTGATTTCGTGGGCTATTCCTGTGACGAGATTGCCCAAGGCGGACATTTTTTCGCTTTGCACGATCTGTAACTGTGCTTGCTGCAAATCAAGGAGCGATCGCTCTAATTCTTTTGCATAAGCTTGAGATTGTCGGTACAAGCGGGCATTTTCTAGAGAGATAGCGGCTTGGACGCACAAAAGTTGGATGACTTCAGTGCGATCGTCTGTAAATGCAGCAACTGTCAAGTTATTTTCCAGATATAGCAACCCGATTAATTTACCCTGATTTAAAATCGACGTGCACAGCACACTTTTTGGCTTTTTCTGCATCAAATACGGATCGGCAATAAAATCGTTTTGTACTGCTGCATTATCCAAAACCACAGTTTTCCAAGTCCGCTTAACATAGTTAAGCACAGCAGCGGGAACCTCGTCGCTAGGTGACAGCGGTACAGACATTGAGATGACATCTTGATGGAAGGAAGCTACAGCTTCGATGGCGAGATTCCCATCCTTAACCAACAGCAGAACTGCTTTGGTTGCCCCGGCATTTTCCATCACCACAGACATCAGTGCAGCCAGTAATTTTTCTAATTGGATTTCACTCGATAGAGCCTGGGAGGCTTTGAGAATAGCTGCGAAATCGAGGGCTTCAGGAATACTGCGGCTGCTAGAGAGACTTGTGTGGAAGGTTTGATGTAAAATTGACGATTTATTGATTGTGTGGAGGCGAGTTTCGCTGATTCCAAAACGATTTTCTATTGCCTGCAATATGGGAGCAAGAAGTTGGGGATAGCGTTTTTGTAAGTCATCGATTTTGGCTTTCGCACCCCAGCGAGCATAACAGTAGTAGGCTTCTTGCATATAAGCTTGCGCCACTTTTTCTTTGCCCCAGTCGAGGTAGAATTTAGCTGCTAGTTCGTTAGCGAGGGCTTCTTCTTGGATGTATTCGTTTTCTTTCGCTCCAGAAATAGCGCGATCGTACATTTCAATAGCTTCTGCCCTCTGTCTGGCAACTCGGTATTTCTCTGCTTCTACCAACTGCCACTTATGCAAATAATTCATGGGGGCGTGTTGTGCCCAATGCTGCAACTTCCTTTGATTTTCCTGAACTCGTTGCCCCTGCGTTTCTAACTGAGTCTCGGACTCAGGAGTGGCAAGGGCTATGAGTGAGTCATAGAAATATAAAACAGCTTCGGAAGTAAGTCCTAGGCCTCCCGCTATATACTGTCTTGCTCGATCGACATCTGCCCAGGCCCCAGCAATGTCTTCCAGCAGGAATCTCAACGTCGTCCTGTACAGATAGAAGGTGTAGAGTCGGTACAAATCGTTAGAGGCAAGCGACTGAGAAACCAGCTTCTCCTCATAGCGTTCCTCTTCAAAGGAAATCTCAAACTTGTTTGGATTACCCAATAAAAACAGCGTTGTTTCCCAATAAATCGAACAATAATTTGCCGTCGTTAGTTGGTTGAGGTCGAGTAATTGCTGACGGTATGCCCGAATTTGGGGCTCAAGTTCTGCCAAAGGTTGACCGCACCAGTAGGAATTTAGACAAAATCCATGGCCATTATGCCCGACAAACTCTAGATTGCCTGTTTCTAATCCGGCTTGATAGCCTGCCTGAAAAATGGGGAGGGTCTCCCGCAAATGCGATTTGCGATGGTACAACATGGCTGCGATCACAACACAAGTTGCAGAGCGAATATTTTTGGCATCCGCCCCACTGGCAAGACGATAAGCTAATCGGCCAAATTGATCGGCTACCGTCACATCTTGTAGAAAGTTGTTGAGAATCCCCCCATAAAAACTATAGCTATAAGCTGAAGTACGACTGTTGCCATATTGGATAGATAAATTTACCTGTAAGGCAGTCACCAGTGGAAACAAAGACGAACCAACCAGATAACAAGCTGACACCATACTTGCCGCCACTTGCATCGCAGCCAGCTTTTGGGCATCCACCATCGCTGGCAGATCGAATAACTCTTCAATGGGTCGATCGCCGATCGAGCTCTTAATTTCCTGCACTGCTTGCTGAATATCTTCTGATGTAGGGCTATCGGGCAATTCAACTCCTAATTCTTTGAGACTCAACAAACCGATAGCAATTGCTTCTAAAAACTTGTTCTGGGACGATAAAGCCTGAATTTTGACGGTGTAAACGCTGACTCGCTCTAGGGGAGTTCTGGCATGATGAATCACAGTGTCAATCCACCGATCCATCTCGTCAAAATCCCCACAGAGTGAAGCCACTTCTGCGGCTATTTCGTGCAAGTTCAAGGTCATCTCGTACTGTCGTTGCCAAGCGCTCTCTCCCAGCAAATTTAGCCCGATCGCAGCATACTCGCGAGCAGCTTGATAAGCAGTAGCGCCTCTGGCTTTGCGGCAAGCCGTGAGGTTGAGTTGTGCCAGATGGTCGCGTTCTGTTTGGTCTTCAATCAGCGCAATACCATAATTCAACTGATTGACGACTGAAAAAATTTGCTCTTCTATAGCTGCAGGTGAAATTTGCTGGATCAGCAATTGTCCAATCTGATAGTGAACGCGCGATCGCTCTTGTTCGGGAATTAAAGAATAGGCGGCTTGCTGAACGCGATCGTGCAAAAACTTGTAATTCACCACCTGCGAATTTTCTGCCTCCTCCCGTCTTTCTCGCCCCATATAAAACTTGTATACTTCACTTTCAGGCAGGATTAACCCCTCTTGCAAAGCCTTCCACAAATCCGCCGCCGTTTCCGTTTCCAATTGCTGGGAGACAACTGCCAAAGTCCCCAAATCAAACTGATTGCCAACACAAGCAGCCAACTTCAACACATTCTGAGTCCCTGGCGGCAATTTTTGCAACTGCAACGCCATAAACTCGACCACATCATCCGTCAGCGCTGCCTCCCGAACTCGCACAATATCGCACTGCCAATAACCAGCAACCCGGTCAAACTCAATCAGCCCATCCTGATGCAGTGCTTTGAGAAACTGCGTTGCAAAAAAGGGATTTCCTTGGGTTTTTTGTGCCGCCAAATCAGCCAAAGGTGTTGCCCAAGATCGATCGCAATTGAGCGTATCAGCAACCAAATGATTTAGACTTTGTGAACTCAACGGTTCCAGCGTCAGAGTATTCACCGTCGCCCCAGCTTTTGCCATTGCATCCAGTGTCAGCATCAACGGATGTGCTGCAAATACTTCATTATCTCGGTAGGCACCAATTACTAATAAATAGCCGCTTGCTGACTCGGTAACCAGCAGTTGCATTAACCGCAGCGAGGCGGAATCAGCCCACTGCAAGTCATCCAAAAACATCACCAGGGGATGTTCTGGTTTGGTGAACACGCGAATAAAATTTTGAAAGAGCAAATCAAACCGATTTTGGGCTGCAGTTCCTGATAATTCGAGTGCGGGCGGTTGTGGCCCAATAATTCTTTCTAGTTCGGGGATTACTTCAATAATGACTTGTCCGTTATCGCCCACTGCTTGCAATATTTGAGTTTGCCAATTTTTCAACTGCTGGTCACTGGCGGTCAACAATTGTCCCATTAAATCTCGAAATGCTTGGACAAAAGCTGAGAAAGGAATGTTGCGGTTAAATTGGTCGAATTTGCCTTTGATGAAATAGCCGCGCTGGCGGGCAATTGGTTTGTGAACTTCATTGACAATTGCAGTTTTCCCAATCCCAGAAAAACCCGCGACTAACATTAACTCACAGCCTCCACCCTGTTCTGATGGCTGCTGGGAAAAACCTGATACTCGATCGAATGCGGAGAGTAATTCGGCAACTTCGGTTTCGCGGCCGTAGAGTTTTTCGGGTATGAGGAAGCGATCGCCCACATCCCTCTGCGCGATCGTAAAACTCTCTATCCTACCGTTTTCTTCAAGTTGCTTCAAACAAAATTCTAAATCGAATTTCAGTCCCAACGCACTCTGATAGCGGTCTTCGGCATTCTTTGCCATTAATTTGCTGACAATCTCCGAGATTACGGGTGGGATTTCAGGATTAATTTCATGCAGTGACGGTGGTTGCTTAGCAATATGACAGTGTACCAATTCCATTACATCGTTGGATTGAAACGGCAATTGTCCCGCCAGCAATTCGTAAAAAGTCACGCCCAAAGAGTAAAAGTCTGTGCGGTAGTCAATGCCGCGATTCATCCTTCCGGTTTGTTCGGGAGACAAATAGCCGAGTGTCCCTTCCAGCACGTTAGGATTCATCAGGATTTGAGTTTCCCTTGGCAGCAAAGATGCAATACTAAAGTCAATAAGTTTAACTTGTTTTGTTTGGGAATTAATTAAAATATTGGCTGGTTTAATGTCTTTGTGAATTATCCGGTGGCGATAGAGTATATCTAATGTATTGCTCAGGTCGATCGCCACTTGCAAAAACTCCATGAGAGTCGGCCGAGTTTCCCCTTGTTCCCTCCATTCTTTCAGAGAAATCCCCCCAAAGTCTTCCATTACCAGTGCATAGCTGTTTTGGTAGGGTTCCAAACTGTAGGTTTCGATGATCCCGGGCAAGTTGAGGTTTTTGGCGATCGTGTACTGATTGCGAAATTGCACCAGTTCGCTGAAGGTGGGATACTGAGTCCGCAAGACTTTGATGGCGACGGGCTGTTTGTCACCCCTGCGGAAAGCTCGATAAACTAGGGTGCGAGTTCCTGAGTAAATGCGATCGAGAATTTGATAACCTGTCAATGTAAAATTTATACTTGCCATACTTTTATTCTTCCCGTCCTCCGCGGGCTATTTCCCCATTAGCAGAAGCCAATACACTTTCCCAGTCTCGTAATTGTTATTTTAAATCAATATGACATATATCGCTCAATGTTGGTGATGGGGATCACTGAAGTAAGGTAGTTTAAAAACTGGGCAATTCCTATTTTTATTAAAAATTAAATAGCCTCATCCATATTGGAATAGTGAATAATAAACTAACGCAGCCGAGGCCGATCGCAGTTACGGCTAATTCGCGATCGAGATTGAAAGCTTCTGCCAGCAAAGTAGTACCAAAAGCAGGAGGCATTGCCATTTGTAGCACTAGCACAAGTCGCGGCGCGCCCGCGATGCCAAAAAACGTTAATCCCGTGCCAATTACCAAGGGAATTAACAGCATTTTAATCGCCAGAGAAGCCAAAACTGGTTTGAGGTTGTGCAAGGAATTCAACTTGCTCAACTGCATCCCAATCGTAATTAAAGCTAAAGTAATTACAGTCCAAGCGCCTGTTGTTAACAATTCTGCGATTTGTGCCGACAGCGGCAAGCTGCGCGATACAAATCCTAGACCAAAAGCCCACAGTCCCGGATTCTGAAAAATTGCCCGCAGGGGACTTAACCAACTCTGACGCCGATCGCTTTTACCGCAGTGAGAAGCAATAGCAACTCCCAGTATATTGATTCCCATGGTAGTGCCTAGCAAGTCGTAAAACAACGCCCAGGCAAAGTGTTCCGCGCCTAATAAGGACAAGGTGACGGGAATGCCTAAAAAACCCGTATTACCCACCATCGTTGCCAATAAGAAGCTGCCTTGAGTGGGCAAACTCCAAGCGCTGGTGTGTTCCGGGCTATTGTGGGCGATCGGATTAAGATTCTTGAAACGTTCCTGGCCGACACCGAAATTTATCAAAATCCCAGCGAGTCCTCCACCTGCTAGAATGGCCGCCCAAGCTATCAGCGGCGCCATCCAAATAGCGCCCGACAAATTGGCGCTGCGGATAAAAGCAACAATGCTCAATGGCGTGCCAAAGAAGAAAAGAAACTTGGCTAAATATGTAGAATAGCTTCTTGGTAGCAGGCGGCCGAGAAAAAATCCCAACGCCACCCATCCGATCAGATTTAGATAAAGTTTGAGCAGCGGATTTTCTAAATGAAGCATGATTGACTAAATATTTACTAAATATTTACGCATATCCACTACTTTTGCCAAAAAAGCCCACATTTACCCTACCGCCGCAGTTTTCCCTGGCACCGCAGCGCTAAATATTAATGCTTATTCCGCCTCGCAGATAATTTTCCATACAGGCCTTGACATCCACAGAAGCGCGTGTAATGATGAAGTTGAGGAATAAATCAACATAGGTTAAAACTATGGCACGGCAAGCAAAACAATCGTCTCAAGTCAAAAGTTCCAGCAGCCAAGCAGCCTCCAATACTCGCACCAAATTTACCCTCTACAATTTTGCCGGAAACGCAAAGGCATTCTATCTAGTCGATCGCATTAATTTAGAAAGAAAGCCCGGTGATATCCCAGAAAAATCCGTCGCTCACAGCATCATCATCATCGACCGTTCCGGCTCAATGTATTATGACTTAGAACCGCTGAAAGAAACCCTAATCAAGCTTTTGACCTTAGACGAATACAACAATTACCAGCTAATTGTCAGCCTGATTTCCTATGCTAGCAATGGGGACGTAATTTGTCATTTCCAGCGAATTCCCATTCAAGAAGTGCTGAAGTTTGACTCTCAATACATCAAAGAAATTCAAAAAATCCACACGGCGGGCTGTACCTGCATATCGCAGTCGATGCAACTCGCTAAATCTCTGGTTAAAGCGGGAGAAATGACAGCGATCAATTTGCACACAGACGGCTATGCAAATGACCCCAGTGCCAATTCGGAAGCTGCCAAACTAGGGGAAATTTGCGAAGAACTCAAAGACATGGATGTGTTTGCCAACACGATATCCTATGCCTATGCTGACTTCAAACTTCTCTCCAAAATCGCCAACACATTATCTGGAAATTGCATCCGCGCTGGCGAAGTCAAAATGGTTTATGATGCTCTTTACGACAGCACAAAACTGTTAGGCAGTTCCGTTGCACCTGCGCTGGAAGAACCGTTAATTAAGGAATATGATTATCAAGTTTTTGTTTCCAAAAGCGGCAAGAAAATCAACGGTTCATCGAGCACGCTGAAAATCTGCGGGCTGAAAGCAGACGATCGGGGACTGTTTTACAAATATCAGAAAATCGCCAAAGATGAGTATGACAAACTAGATGTTCCCGTTGCTCAAACTGATGAGTCGGTGTTGGCTTTTGCGAAAGCTAACCTCGCTGACGGCAATTTAAATACGGCTAAGTATGCGCTGGCGAGCACCTTCGACGCTACTTTGACGGAAAAACACGCTAAAGCTTTGACAAATGCCCAAATAGCCGAGTTTACGGAAGATTTGGAAGAGGCTGTTTTTGCGCCTGATGTGGTGAAAAATCATGAAATTGGCGATCGGGTAAAAGTCAGCGAGAAAATTTCCCTGCTGGAGTTAATCAAGATATTGGAGGAAAACAGCAACAGCATCATCATCAACTTGAAACACTTGCAAGAAAATTATCAGCGAAAAGGTTTGAAGCGAATTGAAGGAAAGCGAGACGAAAACGGCAACCTTGTCAAGCCTTGGCTGAAAACTGAATTCTTAGATGGTGGCGAATACGTGCAAATGGGTTCATTTGCCATCAATCAAAATACCGCTACCATCAATATGCTGATTACCCGAAAAGCTAAGCTGGTAAAAGTTGAGGATGAAACTTTAATCGCAGAAGTGGCGGGAATTCTAGTTACAGACCTCAATACTTTCAACAATTATACCATTGTCAGCGACGGCGAAGTTAATATCAAGTCGCTGCGAACCAAAATCAGCAGCAAACCAGTGTTTGATTTGCTCAAGAAATGCGGTGTCCTTGAAAAAGACGGTTCGCCTGTGCAAGAATTTGACTTCCGTTCAGAGTACGATATTAAGTTAGAGACTTTGCCCCTCGTGCCTTTTGACGGGCGTTACGGCAGCCTTGACGGAGTGTTTGAGGAACTCGCAGAAATCAAAATTCTCTCTAGCATTCTCTCGGCTCATTTGAAGGAGGAATCCGAGGCTTACACTGCGGAACAATTGGAAGAATTGAAACAGCATTATCTGTCAAAAAGCCTTTACATCAATTTTCCGACGACGACGGAATACACAGATTTAAAAAGTGCGATCGCCAACGGTTCAGTAGATTCGCGAGTCAGCTACAAAATCGACATCGGCAGCAAAAACATCCTCAACTTCGGCAAATTGCACTCGGCCAACAAATTTCTCGATCGCCTTTATGAAGTTTACCACAAAAACACGGGCGAAAAGCTAGCCAAACCGACATTTGACATCACCTTAGATGAGCCTGTTGTCTTCGCACACAAAACGCTGTCATCCCGAACAAAAATCACCAAAGTTGACGACTTGATGAAACTGATTTTCGATGAGTTTTTGGGGTTGGAGGATAACGGAATTGTTAGCGCTACTTTAGCCAAAGTTGGTGCAGATAGTTTGCTGCGCCTTTTGCAAGCGAAATGGCAGGGAGAAGATGTCAAGCGAGACGAATTTGTCGCTGCTTTAGCTAATGCGAATGAGCGACTGGAAGCTTATGCCGAAAAAGTGTACAGGGAAAAAGTTTCACCGCTGGTTTTCTATATCGGTTCTACCGGACTTATCCCGGATGAAATGGAGGCAAAAGCGGCAACTGCTGAGGAAATTAATTCTAAATACGGCAACTTGCAATTTTCTAAAGATGAGCAAGAGGGGATGTTTTTTGAAGTCGGCGACTGCATTATTAGCGTGTATGCTAAGAATGAGTATTTCACCGTAGGGAAGTAGGAATTAGGGTGGGCATTATTTGCCCACCTTGGTTAAATATTTTTATTTAAAGCGCGATCGAGTCCACGCCGGAGAGTTTGCTGAGAGTTAACTGCTTTACTGCATCAGTTTGTGGAAATTATTAACAGAGCGATCGCAAGAGGATTTTCTATCTATATGATTGCGGGAACTATAACTGCGTTTTAGCGATTTCTGGCAAGATTAGGGCATATTGAGGAGATCATTTTGAACTCGCAATCTGCCTAGCAGCTTCTCGCAGCCGCTCCATATCGCGCATCGGTGGTATACCAAAGAGCCGCTTGTACTCTCGGTTGAAGTGCGAGGAATCGTCATAACCGACACGGTAAGCAGCACTGGTAGCGTCAAGGTTTTGACCCAGCATCAGACGGCGAGCTTCCTGGAGCCGCAGTTGCTTCTGGAACTGCAAAGGACTCATGGCAGTGACAGACTTGAAGTGATGGTGGAAGCTCGATACACTCATTCCCAGCTCTCGTGCGATGCTTTCAATCCGAAGCGGCTGGTTAAAGTCTTTACGAAGTCGATCGACGGCTCTAGCAATTTGGTGGGTAGAGCCACCCAGAACGGCAATTTGACGCAGCCGATCGCCTTGCGATCCCATCAGCAGTCGATAAATGATTTCTCGCTTAATCAGGGGTGCAAGCACATGAGCTTCCACCGGGGAATCGAGCAACCTGACGAATCGCACCGTAGCGTCTAGCAGATTGGTATCCAGTGGACTGACATCGATCGCTTTGACACTAGCCTCCCTTTGAGCTGAGGGATAGCCTGCCTCAACCATGACTGAGCCAACCAGGGTGGGGTCGAGATCCAGACGAAGCCCCAGGTACGGTTTTTCCTGGGTTGCTTCTAGAATTCGGCTGGCAATCGGTAGTTCGACCGTCCCTAATAGATAGTGCATCGGATCGTACTGGTAGCGATCGCTGCCTAGCAGCACTTCTTTGCTGCCCTGAGCAATGACACAAAAGGAAGGAATCGAGACACTATGAACGCATTCCGAAGGTGAGGAGGAGCGGTAGAAGTGCAATCCTTGGAGCGGCTCAATCGTCCCATCATGACGAATCGCCCGTGCAATCCGCTCGGTCAGTTCGTCTCTGTGGGCTTGCGCTCTATCTGCCTCGCGCTTTGCCTGCGGGTCGTTCATTAACTCCATATCGGGCTTTTCACTCAGTTTGGCAGCGTTCATTTCTAAGTTTGCAGGATTGTACAACAATTTTAGACGATCGTTCTATTGCTTGCCCTTGAGGATTCTTAGAATTAAGCTAAAGCAATGAAAAACCATTTCGGCTTCTTATAAGCATTCTGGATTTTTATACAACAGTAAACTCAGTTTTGATTGGGCAACAGATTCGCCGACTGACAACCAAAAGGCCATCAAGGCGAACCTTGCTTCTTAAAAAAATCATCCCGATTGATAGAGCAGGCGCTCGCGTGCTCGATCTCTACAATTGGGGTAGCCAAAGGAATTCAGACGGTCAGGAACCTCAGCCTAAAGGCATGAGGCTTGAAGGAGAAATCTAACAAGCCGTTCCCCTAGGGCCGAGCGTCTTAATTGACTGCGTTTTTTGAGTTTCGAGAACAAAGGACGCCCGATCGAAGGGGCAGAAGCGCCTGCGGTGGGTGCAGAGCGTTAGAAGAGCCGGCGCGAAAAACAAACACTTGTCCAGGGGTGGTTTGAAAATTTTGCAAGGAGAATCATGGACGATAATCAAGAACGGAAAGATTTCAGTTCAACCGAGAGCGATTCGCAGCTCAGCGCGGACGAAGAAACACTGCTCGACCAACTCGGTATTACCGGCGCAGCTCGCCGCAAATTCTTGGGGCAAAGCATGGCTGCCCTACTCGGCACCTTCGCCTTCCACCTGCTGGCTAAAGAGGAGGCCTTTTCCACGCTCGCCGCGGAGGCCGACGCCGTGTTCGCCCAGACCGCTGGGGTTGAAAACGCCGTTAAGGTTCTTTTGAAAATCAACGGCTCGACCCAACGCCTGGAAGTGGATTCGCGCACGGCGCTGCTAGACGCCCTGCGCGAAAGACTTGGATTGACCGGCACCAAAAAAGGATGCGATCAAGGACAGTGCGGCGCTTGTACAGTCATCGTTGACGGGCGCCGCGTGCTTTCTTGTCTGACACTTGCCGCTAGCTGCGAGGGGAAAGAGGTGACGACCATCGAAGGGCTCGCTGACGGCGACAATCTTCATCCGATGCAGGCGGCGTTCATCAAACACGACGGCTTCCAGTGCGGCTACTGCACGCCGGGGCAGATATGTTCGGCGGTGGCGCTTCTGCAGGAAGCCAAAAACGGCGACGCGAGTCACGTCACTAACAATTTGCGGACGAGCACGCAGAATTTAACACTCTCTGATGAAGAAATCAGAGAACGCATGAGCGGCAACATTTGCCGTTGCGGCGCGTATCCGGGCATCGTTGCTGCAGTCAGAGAAGTTCAGTCCGGGCGCGAAACAGCCCAGGCTTGGCATTTTGCGAGCGATGAAGAAATTGCCGTTGCATTAAACGAGGAGGGCAAAGCCGATGCAACCGTTTAAATATTCCAGCGCCACCGACGCGGCAAGCGCCGTTGGCACCGTTTCCGCTAATCAAACGGCAAAGTTTCTCGCAGGCGGGACAAATCTGATTGATTTGATGAAAGAATACGTCGAGCGTCCCAGCGAACTTGTTGACATCTCAGGTTTGAATCTGGCGGAGATTCGATCGACCTCGAACGGAATTTCGATCGGCGCGTTAGCCAAAAATACCGAGACGGCTAACCATCCGCTCATCCGGCAAAATTACCCGCTTCTGTCAATGGCGATTTTAGCCGGCGCCTCCGCGCAGCTTCGCAATATGGCGACTAACGGGGGAAATTTAATGCAGCGCACCCGTTGCCAGTATTTTTACGACATCGCTATGCCGTGCAACAAACGCGATCCCGGCAGCGGATGCGGAGCGCTTGAGGGGCTTAATCGCATTCATGCCATTTTTGGCTACAGCGACAAATGCGTGGCGACTTACCCGGGCGATATGGCGAATGCGCTTTATGCGCTGGACGCAGTAGTGAGGATTCGCGGCACGAACGGGCAAGAACGCACAATCCCGCTCCAGGATTTTCATCGCTTGCCGGGAAACACGCCTGAAAAAGATAACAATCTTCAGCATGGGGAATTGATCGTCGCCATCGAAATGCCGAAGAATAACTTCGCCAACAAATCTTATTACCTAAAAGTTCGCGATCGCGCTTCCTATGCTTTTGCACTGCTTGCCGTGGCTGCTGCTTTAGAAACAAGCGGCAACACCATCAAACAGGCACGTGTTGTTTTGGGCAGCGTCGCGCATAAACCTTGGCGTTCACCCGAAGCGGAAAGAGTTCTGATTGGAAAACCTGCTACGGAAACAACTTTTCAGGCTGCTGCCGAAGCGGCTCTCAAAGATGCGAAACCGCTTGAACATAACGGTTATAAAGTCGAACTCGGAAAACGCGCCATTGTTCTGGCTTTGCAGCAAGCGATGACGAGCGGTGCGGCCTAATTAGGGAGAATAAACGAAATGGCAAGATACATCGGAAAAGAAATGAGCCGCGTGGACGGCGTAGCCAAAGTTACGGGTCAGGCTAAATACGCGGCGGAATTCCAGGTTCCCAATCTCGCTTACGGTTTTATCGTGCTGGGAACCGTAGCAAAGGGCACGATTAAATCAATCGACACGCGTGAGGCTGAAGGCGCCGCAGGCGTAATTCGCGTCTTCACGCACCTGAACGCACCGAAGCTTGGTCCGAAGTCTTCCACGGAGCAGGCCCCGCCCCGCGCCACCGAGGAGGAAGACAAGTCGTTTCGGGCGCTCCAGTCCGACAAAATCTTCTTCAATATGCAGCCCGTGGCACTCGTCGTCGCCGAGACATACGAGCAGGCACGTTATGCGGCACGTCTGGTTAAAGTCTCCTACAACTCACAGCAGCACGCGACCGACACTGAGGCGGTGCGCGGGAGCGCGCGCGTCCCCACTAAAGGGCAGCCTCCGAAGCCGCGCGGTAATCCCGAAGAGGCGATGCGCGCAGCGGCCGTGAAGGTAGAGGCCGAGTACCGCATCCCGATCGAGCACCACAACCCCATGGAGCCGCACGCGGCGATCGCGGTCTGGCAAGGCGATAATCTCACCATCTTCGACAAGACGCAGGAAGTCTATGGCGTCCGCGAACATTTGGCTTCGAGCTTCGGCCTGCCCGAGGAAAACGTGAACGTCGTCTCGCCCTTTGTCGGCGGGGCTTTCGGAGCGTCGCTGCGCCCGAACTATTATCCGGCGCTGACAGCGATGGCAGCCCGCGAACTCAGGCGCCCGGTCAAGGTTGTCTATACGCGCACGCAAATGTTCACTGGCCACGGCTATCGTCCGCACACGATTCAGAAGATCGCGCTCGGCGCGGAGCGATCGGGAAAGCTCTCCGCGATGATTCATGAAGCCGTGCACAACACCTCCACCCTCGAGGAATTCTCAGACGGCACCACGGGTTTCACGCGCCAAGTCTACGCGTGCCCGAATCTCTACGCGCCGCTGAAGATTACCAACACGGACCTCGCCACCCCGACCTGGATGCGCGCACCGGGGGCCGTTAGCGGTATGTTCGCGCTCGAATGCGCGATGGACGAGCTGGCCTACGCGCTGCGGATCGACCCGCTCGAACTTCGGCTGATCAACTATGCCGAAACCGACCCCGAGAGCGGCAAGCCATTTTCGAGTAAGGCGTTGCGGGAGTGCTACCGGCTGGGCGCGGAAAAATTCGGTTGGAAGAATCGCAAGTTCGAGCCCCGATCGATGCGCGACGGACGCCTACTCGTCGGTTGGGGAATGGCGACCGGCGTCTGGGGCGCTTTCCAGATGCCCGCTGCCGCCCTCGTCACGCTGCAGGCGGACGGCACGGCGCGAGTCGCCAGTGCGACCAGCGACATCGGACCTGGCACCTACACGGTGATGACCATGATCGCTGCCGAGTATCTGGGGCTGAAGTTGGAGCAGGTGAAATTTGAACTCGGCGACACGAAGTTGCCTCGATCGCCGTCGCAGGGGGGCTCTTGGACGACGGCGAGCGTCGGCTCGGCCGTGTGCGGGGCGGCTCTGGCGATCGGCACGAAGTTGCTCGCGCTGGCGAACCAGGAACCGAATTCTCCGCTCAAGGGGGCAGCCTCCTCCGATGTCGAGATGCTCGACGGGCGACTGCGACTAAAAAGCGACCCGGATCGTTTCGTCAACATCTCCGCAGTGATGAAGCGTAATGATCTCACCGAAATCACGGAAACATTCGAGTCGCGTCCCTCAGAGGAGCGCAAGAAGTATGCGACGTTGGCGCACGGCGCGCAGTTCGTTGAAGTGAAGGTCGATCCGGATGTGGGGACTGTCCACGTTACGCGCGCCGTTGAAGTGACTGCTTGCGGCAAGATCATGAATCCGAAGGCCTCGCACAGTCAGGAAATCGGCGGTGTTGTCTGGGGCATTGGTATGGCGCTGCAAGAGGCGACAGAAATCGACCACCGTTACGGGCGGATTATGAATCCGAATTTGCAGCACTATCACGTGCCGGTTAATGCCGATGTCTTGGAGATCGAAACTATATTCGTTGAGGAGGAGGATAAAGTCGTCAATCCGCTCGGTGTCAAGGGCATGGGCGAACTCGGCATGGTCGGCATCCCGGCGGCGATCGCCAACGCTGTTTTTCATGCCACGGGCAGACGCATCAGGGACCTGCCGATTACGCCGGACAAGCTGCTTTGAGTGAGATCCTGGGATGAATGAAGTGCCAGCGGTAGTCGCAGCGATCGCCTCCACGAACCTCAGGGGGAACGGTGCGCGCTGGCAACGGTGGGCAGTGTGGAAGAATCTTCGTACCGCCGCCTTGGTGCAACGCATGGGAAGGGGTGCAAGACTGGTCCTGAAAAAAGTTAATTATAGATATTGAACTATTATGTAGTGTGCTATATAATAGTGATTGACTGGATTTTTAAATGGATAACAACTCGAACATCAACGAACGGCGACGCGTGGGGAGGCAGCTTTCGTTTGCCCTCTATAGTGCGTCGAACCGCTTCATTCGGCTTCATCGGCCCTTTCTTGAGCCTTTGGGCCTGACCTATCCTCAGTTTCTGGTCATGCTCGCTCTCTACGAGGGCACCCCGCGCACTGTTGGGGAAGTAGGGCAAGAACTCGGTATGGATAACGGAACCTTGACGCCGCTCTTAAAGCGCCTTGAGAGCGCGGGGTTGGTGACGCGCACCCGTGACCTGCTGGACGAACGTCGGGTTCTTATCGATCTGACAGAAGCGGGCGAGGCACTCCGCGAGGCAGCGTGCTCGATCCCTGAAAAGATCGAGACGGCCTGCCGTCTCTCCGATGAAGACCTTGCCGAGCTTCGCGACACCTTGAACGGGCTAGGTCATCCCCGTTCGGCCAAGGCTCTCGACCACGAACCACCTTCCAACTGACACCATCTTTTGAGGTTTCACGATGTCAAACGCAACACACCTTTCAAACGGTCTCATTGAATTAGAAAATGAACCATCACAAACGCTCTCTTTTGAAGAGACAGTTCGAGCGCGCCGCTCATTCCGCTCATTTTTACCAACACCCGTCCCTAACGCTCAAATTTTGCAAGTCTTGGAAGATGCACAATATTCTCCATCGAATTGCAACACGCAGCCGTGGAACACACACATCGTTTCGGGCGAAAAGATCAAAGAATTGGGCCGCATTCTAACCGAGCAAAACGAAGCGGAGAATTTCACGCCGGATTTTAGCTTCGATATGGAGTGCTTTTATGGCGCCTATAGTGAACGCCGAATTGAACACGGCAAAACCTTTTATGAGGCGATGGGTGTGGCGCGGGGCGACAAGATCGCGCGTCATAAAGCCGCTGCAAAAAATTACACCTTCTACGGTGCACCTCATGTCGCTCTGCTCTTCATGCCTTCCTTTGGAGATAATGTGCGCGTTGGCGGTGACATTGGAATGTATGGCCAGACGTTTTTGTTGTCTCTGACGGCGCGCGGTTTAGGAGGTATTCCGCAGACCGCCATTGGCTTTTTTGCACAGACCATCCGCGAATATTTGGGTATCTCCGATGAACTCAAGCTGATGTTTGCCATTGCGTTTGGCTATCCAGACTTCACAGCACCAGTCAACAGTGTTCGGATGGGGCGCGTTCCCGTCTCAGAGAGCGTGACCTTTCACCATTAAAAAATGTTCGGATGGGGATGATTGGTCATTTAACAGATGTAACCCACAGACCAGAAGTAAAAGCCACGCTGGCGCAGGCTGACGCCGGGCAGATTGGTGGCTACCGCGCGCCCGGCGGACGAGGCCGCGCGCCCCTACTTCGAGAATCACTCGGGGTAAGACCGGCCCAAATGATGTACAGCAGTGGAATGAGACTCTTACCCAGTACAAGGAAATCGTTTTATGAAGATAGGCATTCTTGGCACGGGCCATATCGGCACGACGCTGGTGACAAAACTGAGCGCGGCCGGACACGACGTGAAGGTCGCCAATTCGCGCGGTCCCGAGACAATCGACGTCGACATCCTCAAGAACGGTGCCCGTGCGGTCACCTCCGCGGAGGCGGTCACACGGGTTGATGTGGTGATCGTGTCCACGCCGCTTGGCGCCATCCCCCGGATCGCACCACTGTTCGCAGACGTGCCCGCCGAAACGGTGGTCATCGACACGTCCAACTATTATCCCAAGCGTGACGGCGAAATTGCGGCGATCGAAGGCGGGCAGGCCGAGAGCGAGTGGGTCGCCGAGCAGATCGGTCGCCCAATTGCCAAGGCATGGAACGCGATCACGTCCGCATCCTTCGCCGACAAGGGCGCGCCTGCAGGGGCAGCGGGTCGCATCGCAATCCCCGTCGCCGCCGATGGCGACCGGGAGCGCGACGTGGCGATGACGCTGGTCGACGAAACCGGTCTCGACGCGGTCTATTCAGGCACGCTTGCCGAGTCCTGGCGCCAGCAGCCCGGCTCGCCCTGTTACTGCACAGACCTCAGCCGCGAGGAGATGCCTGCCGCGCTCGCCTCGGCAGAACGTGAGCGCTTGCCCAGGCGCCGCGAGCTTGCGATCGAGGCGATCGTGGAGCGGGTGGGTGATAGCACTACCAACCCTGATTCTGACTATGCCGTGCGCCTGACCCGCGCGCTGTTCATGTGAAGGCGGTCATGGGCTGGAGAACAACTTCCCCGCCCGTCACGCCGATCGTCCCGACCGACCACAACAGTGAGACGTAACATGGCTCGTCACATGATCATCGCATCATGCGTTGAGCCGCGCCACGCCTCTTCCCGTTCGACATCCACACAAACAACCCGAGAGCAATCATGGCGACCGACAACAGCCCACTCATCTTCCTTATGGGCGTCACCGGCCAGACCGGCCGGCTAATCCTAGAGGATTTCGATCGCACGCCCGGCAATGCCCGCATCCGCGTCGGCGTGCGTAAGCAGAAGGATCTGGAGCGTCTGCGCGGCGAAGGCCGCGACGCCGTCCTGTTCGACCTCGACGATCCGCGAACCTTCGGCCCGGCGCTTTGTGGCGTCGATCGCATGAACATCCTCACCGGCTACACCATCGCAATGACCCACCAGACCAAGACCGTGGTCGACGCGGCGAAGAAGGCGGGCGTGCAGCACATCGTCAACCAGGGCGTCTTCGCGGCGGAAGACGCTACCGACTCGAAATATTGCTGGTTCGCCCTGGTCGAAGCCTACATCGAGGCCAGTGGCATCGCTTGGACGCACTTGCATCCGAATGTGTTTCTCGAAAACATGCTTAGCATGTCGCCGCCCATCGGCGGCACCTTCTCGACCTTCTGGGGCGAGAACCGAGTCGGTTACGTCGCGCTTCACGATTTGGCCGCAGTGACCGCCAAGGTCTTGCGCGACGGTCCGGAGCGCCATGGTGCGAAGGACTATTATCTCAGCACCGAAACCATGACGGGAACGGAACTGGCCACCGCACTCAGCGAAGTGCTGGACCGTGAGATCCGCTGCAACGTGCTCGGTGCGTCGGAGATGGAGGCGCTGTTCAAGCAAGGCACGGTGGAAGTCGAGGACTGGTATGCCCGCAGTTCGTTCGAGCTTCTGACACAGTTCGCCGATGGACGGATGGGCTATATGGGCACCGTCAAGGACGACGTGCCTTTCCTGCTCGGGCGGCCCGCCACCAGCGTGCGCGACTGGGCAAGGGCGAACAAGGCGCAGCTGCTCGATCTGGTTGATCGGCGCGCCGACGAAACTCCCACGGAATAACCCTCTTTTATCACTAGCGCGGGAGTATAATTCACTCCGGGTAAGACCGGCCCAAATGATGTACAGCAGTGGAATGAGACTCTTACCCAATACAAGGAAATCGTTTTATGAAGATAGGCATTCTTGGCACTGGCCATATCGGGAAGACTTTGGCACGCAAACTCAGTGCAGCCGGACATGACGTGAAGGTGGCCAACTCTCGCGGCCCTGAGACGATCGAGGCCGATGTGCTGGCTTTCGGCGCACGCGCGGTCTCGACGGCCCAAGCTGTGGAGGACGTTGACGCGGTGATCCTCTCGATCCCTCTCAACCGCATTCCCACAATCGCGCCGCTAATCGCTAACCTACCAGCCGAGACAGTCGTCATCGACACGTCGAATTACTATCCCCACCGCGACGAAAAGATCGATGCTATCGAGGCCGGGCAGGTTGAGAGCCTTTGGGTGGCCCAACAGCTAGGCCGGCCGATCGCCAAGGCGTGGAACGCGATCGGGTCTGGCTCCTTCGCCACCTTGGGCAAGCCTGCTGGAAGCCCTGACCGTATCGCCCTCCCTGTGGCTGCTGACCGCCAGAACGATCGCTCCGTGGCGATGGCGCTCGTCGAAGACACCGGGCTTGATGCTTTCGACGCGGGCACGATCGCCGATTCGTGGCGTCAGCAACCCGGCACGCCCTGCTATTGCACCGATCTCACGCGCGAACAGATGGCGGCAGCGCTGGCATCTGCCGACGCATCACGATCGCCAAAGCGCCGGGACTTAGCAGTTGCAGTGATTCAAGAGCGGCTTGGGGACGCCACGACAAATCCGGATGCCGATTTCGGGGTTCGTCTGAGCCGTGCGATTTATATGTAAAAGCCACAAATTGCGGTGAGGCCAAAAGGGAAAGTGAAGGGCATATATGCCATTTCCCTTTTCATTGTGCGACCTGACCACACAACAGTGTTACCGACCTAGAACGCTTGACTGAAAAAAGAAACGTGATGACGAAGCTTTCGGTATTAGACCTTGTGCGGATCAAGCAGGGTGGAGATGCCCGCTCCGCCCTCGACGACACGCGAGACCTTGCGGCCCACCTGGAGCGGTGGAATTACGGGCGCATCTGGATCTCGGAGCACCACAACGCCTCCGGGATCGCGAGCGCCGCGACCGCGCTCGTGCTTGCACACATCGGCGCGGCGACGAGCACGATCCGCCTCGCCGCGGGCGGCATTATGCTTCCCAATCACGCTCCCTACGTGATCGCGGAGCAGTTCGGGACGCTCGCCCAACTCTTTCCAGGCCGCGTCGATCTAGGGCTCGGCCGCGCGCCCGGCACCGACCAAATGGCAGTCCGTGCGCTGAGACGGCCGCCCCAAGCCTCCGACTCGTTTCCCCAGGACGTGATCGAGCTTCAGGCGTACTTTGAACCTTCGTCGCCCGGACAACGGCTCGTGGCGGCTCCCGCCGATGGGACGGAAGTCCCTTTGATCATCCTGGGTTCGAGCCTGTTCGGCGCGGCGCTGGCAGGAGATCTCGGCCTGCCCTACGCCTTCGCCTCGCACTTCGCTCCCGACCTTCTCCTGGACGCGCTGAGGATCTACCGCGAGCGGTTCAAGCCTTCCAAGCAGATGGCTCGCCCTTACGCGATGGTCGGCGTGAACGTTGTGGCCGCTGACACCGACTATGAGGCGCGCCGCCTCGCGACCTCGCAGCAGAAGTCGTTCGCCGACCTTTTGCAACACGGCACGTCCGGTCCCCTGGAGCCACCAATCAACAACATCGACGACTACTGGTCGCCCCGAGCAAAGGCGCAGGCGGGGCGCCTGCTCGCACGCTCGGTAGTCGGTGGGCTGACCATCGTCAAGGAGGGACTGGAAGCACTGCTACAGGAGACCTCCGCGGACGAGCTTATCCTCGTGTCCGATGTCTACGAACGTGCAGCCCGGCTTCGGTCGTTCGAGATCGTGGCATCGGTCATGGGTTTGACGACACCTTAGAGCTAGAAATTAGTCGCTCCTCAGTAACGATGGCGCTCGTCGAAGACATTGGGCTTGATGCTTTCGACGCCGGCACGCTCGCCGATTCGTGGCGTCAGCAACCAGGCACGCCCTGCTATTGCACCGATCTCACGCGCGAACAGATGGCGGCAGCCCTGCTGGCATCTGCCGACGCATCACGATCGCCAAAGCGCCGGGACTTAGCAGTTGCAGTGCTGCAAGAGCGGCTGGGTGACGCTACGACAAATCCGGATGCCGATTTCGGGGTTCGCGTGAACCGTGTGATTTGTATGTAACGTGAGTTCGGGATAAGAAAGGGACAAGCAAGTAAGCTAAAAGTCATCACACCAAAGCTTTACAGGCTTGTCCCATGATTAGTTTAGAAGAATAATTTTGCAGGATTGTACAATAACTTGCAAGTATCGTTATATCGTGTCCTATGCTGAAGTCCTTATAATCAAACTTAAACAGTGAGATACAAAAATTTTTAGGCTGAGCAATGAAAGAAATACACGATATTAAGGCTGCTTTAGAGCAAGTAAAAGACACCACGAAAAAGCTAGCCTTGGCAACTTTAGTTAAAGTGGAAGGTTCAACTTATCGCCGTCCTGGTGCGCGAATGTTGATGGGTGCAGATGGCTTGATAGTAGGTGCAATTAGCGGTGGCTGTTTGGAAAGTGATGTATTTGAGAAAGCACAGCAGGTAATGAACACTGGTAGTCCTTGTGTGGTTAAGTATGACTCCACCTCCGAGGAAGATTTAATTTGGGGATTGGGGCTTGGCTGTCAAGGCATTGCTTATGTTTTGATTGAATCGTTGCCAGTAAACGAGCCGAACCAAATTAGTTTTGTCCACAAATGCCTTGATGCTCGGTTTGAGAGCGCTATTGCAACTGTATTTAATATAGAGGGTGAAAGCAAATCTAAAATAGGCGATCGCTTGCTACTAAATTCAGATATCATCAACCACATCAGCGATGAGGAATTAGCAGCAGCGGTTTTAAGGGATACACAAGCAGCACTTCAACACAAAACCTCGGTAGGGAAACAATATCAGTTAATAGGCGGGAAAGTTGAAGTTTTTATTCAAGTCATTCAGCCGCCGCTGTCGCTGGTAATTTTGGGTGCTGGGTATGACGTTCTTCCCGTTGTTCGCTTTGGCCAACAGTTAGGATGGCATATTACTGTAGTTGATAACCGCCAACGGGAAGCAAGCCGCAAGCGTTTTCAAGAAGCCGATCGAGTTGAATTTTGTTCTCCTCAGGATGTATTAAAAAAAATCGATATAGATGAGCGTACTGTTGCTGTAGTTATGACTCATAATTATTTAGACGACCTGGAATTGCTGAGAGTGTTATTGCCTTCTGGCTTAAAATACTTAGGTGTACTTGGCCCTAAGAAAAGAACAGCCCGATTATTGCAAGAGCTACAAGAAGAAGGAGTTATCCCCACTCCACAACAGCAACAAAATTTATATAGTCCGGTGGGACTCGACATTGGGGCCGATAATTCCGAAGAGATTGCTCTGGCGATTATCGCCGAAATTCAAGCAGTAACAGCAAAGCATCAAGGTGGTTTTTTAAGAAATCGCACTGTACCAATTCATGATTCAATCAATAGTCAATTATCAAAAAATTAATGGCTAATACGAGTATGTTCTTAATAATCAAAAATTCACAACTTGGGTATGGTATTTAAAATTGGTCTAATTATTCTCGCTGCTGGAGCTGCAACCCGCATGGGAAGACCAAAACAATTGCTTTCTTATCAAGGACGCAGCCTGATACTCCATGCGGTTGAAGTTGCCTTAGCTTCTATGAGCCAACCTATCATAGTAGTCCTGGGAGCTTATGTAGAACAAATTAAACCGGAACTAATGCCAAAGGCAGTGCAAGTTGTAGAGAACTCCCAATGGCAAGAGGGAATGTCTTCTTCTATTCGCGCTGGTATTAGTATGCTACTGAAAACTCACTCTAAACTTGATGCAATTATCATCTCACTTGCCGATCAGCCGCTAATTTCTCCCCAGATTTTCAATCAATTGATTCAGTCTTATCAAGAAACGCAAAAAGTAATTATTGCCTCAAAGTATAACGAAACTACAGGTGTACCTGCCCTGTTTAGCAATGCCTTATTTCCAGAACTGATGCAGCTTAAAGGAGATCGAGGTGCAAAAGCGTTAATACAAAAATATATAGATACAGGATTGATTCTGCTAATACCAGAAGCTGCGATTGATATTGATACCCCGGACGATTACAAGCAGTTGCTATTAAATAATTTTAAAGAGTGAAGAGATTATGAAAACTAACGATCGCCACATTTACCAACAAGTAATTTTGACACACGCCAGAAAACCGCAAAACAAAGGAAAAACTAACCCAGTACATCGTCAACACCGAGGAGAAAATCCCTATTGCGGTGATGTGGTTGATTTAACGCTGTTACTAGATGAAGCAGAAAGTAAAATTGCAGACATTAAATTTGAAGGTGCAGGTTGTGCTTTGTGCCTTGCTTCTGCTGACTTAATGGCGATCGCTATCAAAGGTAAAACTATTTCACAGGTGCTTTTAATGGTAGAACAGTTCCGCGAGATGGCAGCGGGAAATACTCAGTTTGAGCCTCCGTTGGAGAAACTCAATATCATGCAAGGTGTTTCCCGATATCCGATGCGGGTTAAGTGTGCAACTTTGGCTTGGCATACCCTCAAAGCGGCGCTGAGTTCGGTTGAAACGAGGAATGAACAAATATAGTCACCTCCAGCAGAGGCACATCCAATAAACTCACGTCAATCGCTTTTACATTGGCACCCCTTTGTGGTGAGGGCTCGCCCGCCTCAACCATGACTGAACCAACAAGAGTGGGGTCGAGATCGCGGCGAAGGCTAAGGTACGGTTGCCCCTTGGAGGCTTCCAGAATTTGGCTGACAATCGGCAGTTCGATCGTAGCTAGCAGATAATGCCTCGGGTCGTACTGAAGCGATCGCTGCCCAGAAGAACTTCTTTGCTGCCCTGAGCAATGACACTAAAGGCAGGGATAGAGACACTATCAACGCATTCCGAAGGTGAGGAGAAGCGATTGAAGTGCAATCCTTTAAGCAGATCAATCGTCCCATCCTGACGAATAGCCGATTGCACAGGCTATTCGTCAGTTCGTTTCTGTGGGCTTGCGCTCTATCTGCCTCGCGAAGAGCCTGCTGGTCGTTCATTAACGACCTAGCCGACTTTTCAGTCGTTTTGGCAGCGTTCATTTCTAAGTTTGCAGGATTGTACAACAATCTTAGACGATCGTTCTATTGCTTGCCCTTGAGGATTCTTAGAATGAAGCTAAAGCAATGAAAAACGATTCCGGCGAATTGCAAACGTCTGGATTTTTATACAAGAGAAAACTCTGTTTTGATAGGGCAAGAAACCTGCTGAGTGACAACCAAAATGCCATCAAAGCTAACCTTGCTTCTTAAAAAATCCATCCCTATTGATAAGGAAAAAATAATGACGATGAAAAAGAATGAAAACTACACAGGAAAAGTTGCGTTTGTGACCGGAGCAGCGAACGGCATCGGTCGAGCTACAGCGCTGGCGTTTGCCCGTGAGGGCGCTAACGTGGTGGTCGCTGACATTTCAGAACAGGGCAATCAAGAAACGGCCCGCACGATCGAGGAACTCGGCAGGCGGGCGATCGCCGTCAGGTGCGACGTGACCCGAGCCGAGGACGTGAAGGCAGCGCTGGATAAGACCATTGAGACTTTCGGGCGACTGGACTTTGCCTTCAACAACGCCGGCGTGGAACAGAAGATAGCGGCGACAGCCGACCTTACAGAGGAGGAGTGGGACCGCATCGTCAACATCAACCTGCGCGGCGTGTTCCTGTGCCTGAAGCACGAAATCCCGCTGATGCTCAAGCAAGGCAGCGGCGCGATCGTGAATACCTCTTCAGGTGCTGGAGTCAAAGGCTTCAAAGGTCAAGCTGCTTACGCGGCTGCAAAGCACGGCGTGGTCGGACTGACCAAGGGGGCGGCACTCGACTACGCCGGGCAGAACATTCGCATCAACGCTGTGTGTCCCGGAATCATCGACACCCCGATGATGGATCGCTTCAGCGGCGGCACTTCCGAAGGACGAGAACAAGTGATCTCGCAGGAGCCAATTGGAAGGATGGGTCAACCCGAAGAGATCGCCAATGCCGTCGTCTGGCTGTGTTCGGATGCGTCCTCCTTCGCCGTCGGGCACGCGCTGGTCATTGATGGCGGTCAAACGGTGTAGTGAAGTTCGTCGCCAACCCGATCGAACCCTAAACGCACGACAACAAAGCATTGTCGCCATCGTCACCTTCACCGCCAGCGGCGATGACTCATATCGCCACTCAGGAGGTACTCGACGGCAAACCCGTGGACTGGATGGAAAAGGTCAGCGACGAACAATACGAAGGTTGACCTTAATGCTTTCTGTCAATGTCTCTGAGCCACAGATTTATGAAGTTGGAGATGTGATTGGACTCCTGGCCCTGCTGTAGCGATCTTTATATCGTCCTAATGGTTCAGTCAATTAGCAACGGCATCATCGTAATTGAGAGGATATGACTATGAACAAAGCTTGGTTCATCACAGGCGCTGGTAGCGGTATCGGTACCGGAATTGCTAAGGCGGCATTACAAGCAGGTGACCGTGTCGTCGCGACCGGAAGAAACCTCGACAAAGTGCGCCATGCCTTGCGCGATGTTGCAAGCGAGAAGCTTGCGTTTGTCCAGTTGGACGTTGCCGACGAGGTACAGGCGAAAACGGCCGTCGGTGAGGCGGTGAAACAGTTCGGTCGCATCGACATTTTGGTTAACAACGCGGGCTACAGCCTGCTGGGTAATTTTGAAGAGATGACCACCGCCGACATCGAAAGCCAAATGTCTACAAACTTCTACGGCGTGGTGTACGTCATGCGAGCCGTGCTCCCGGTCATGCGTCAGCAGCGGTCGGGCCACATCATCAATATCAGCTCGATGGCGGGCGTAATCGGATTCGAGCACTGCGCCGCCTACGCCGCATCAAAGTTCGCGGTCGAAGGTCTTTCGCTGTCGGTCGCGGCCGAGGTCGAGCGCTTCGGCATCAAGATCACGCTCGTCGAACCGGGCTTCTTCCGTACGGAACTGCTGGACGCGCAGAACGCCAAATGGACCAGTCAGACTATTGAAGACTACGCGGCCAAGGGCAGTGTTCAAGAGACGTGGTCAACCTACAACGGCACACAACAGGGCGACCCGGCGAAGTTGGGTGATGCTCTGGTCAAGATTGCTGGAATGGAGAACCCGCCGAAGCAGTTTCACGCGGGCAGCGATGCCGTCACGATGATTAAGCCGGCCCTGGAGGCCCGTCTGCAAGAGATCAAAGACCACGAGGCGCTTTCCACGTCTACGGATGGAAACTTCTAGCACACGTACTATTTAGGAGCATTAATTCATGTACAACACAAAAGCTTATTCCGCTGCTAGTGCAACATCACCATTGGCATCCGACACGATCGCACGGCGCGATCCAACCGAACATGACGTTCAGATCGAAATTCTCTTCTGCGGCATCTGTCACTCCGATGTCCATTCGGTGCGTAATGAGTGGAGCGACTTCATGTCTACTACCTACCCGATCGTCCCCGGTCATGAGATCGTCGGACGGGTCACTCAAGTTGGTTCAGCAGTGACGAAGTACAAGCCCGGCGACCTCGCGGGGATAGGCTGTATGGTCGATTCGGATGGTACCTGTCCCCATTGCAAAGCTGGCTTTGAGCAGTTTTGCCAAAATGTGATCTTCACCTACAACTCCCCAGACAAGCACAAGACTGCTCCAGTCACCTATGGTGGTTACTCCGATAGCGTCGTCGTCGATGAACGCTTCGTTCTGCGCGTTCCAGATCACCTCGATCTCGCCGGGGTTGCGCCGCTCCTCTGCGCCGGGATCACCACCTACTCGCCCCTGCGCCACTGGGGCGTCACTAAGGGCAAGAAGGTCGGCGTAGTCGGTCTTGGCGGGCTGGGTCACATGGGCGTGAAGTTCGCCCGTGCGTTCGGTGCCCACGTCGTCGTCTTCACCACCTCGCCCGACAAGACGGAAGACGCGCTCCGCCTCGGTGCTGACGAAGTGGTCGTTTCCCGTAATGCTGACGAAATGCAGCAGCACGCTGGCAGCTTCGATTTCATTCTCGATACCGTCTCCGCCAAACACGACATCAACGCCTATCTCAACCTGCTCCGCCGCGACGGCAACATCACCCTTGTCGGCGCACCTGAGAAGCCTCTGGATGTCTCGGCATTCAGCCTGATCATGGGCCGCCGCAGTCTCTCCGGCTCTAACATCGGCGGCATCGCGGAAACCCAGGAGATGCTCGACTTTTGCGGCGAACATAACATCACTGCCGATGTCGAAGTCATCCCCATCCAGAAGGTCAACGAAGCCTACGAGCGAGTGCTCAAGTCCGATGTGAAATATCGCTTTGTAATTGATATGGCATCTCTGAAATCTGAATAACTGAGGCCGCCCCTAGAAGGCAGGGCTGTTTCATTCTCTTGTAGGGGCAAACCCCCCGTGGTTGCCCCGATCGCTGAAATGCCCAATTTATCGTGTCTGGGCCGGGGCGGGCACTCTTAGCATTGACCCTACAAAATCCTGGTTTTTCTAAGAATGAAACAGCCCTGCCCCAAAGCCGGGAAGTTCTGCCTAAAGAACAAAGCAAAAAATACCGCAGACGGAGTATCTTTGGCGTTGGCGCAAGATGGAGAGCAGTGGGTGAATTATTTGGATAAATATTCTGAATCTGTACAATAGTTAATCAATTTAACTCGTAATAAACATCGCTTTTATCAACAGGTATACAGGATGCAACCCCCCCTTACTTGGCATTATTTCTAGACCTCTTTCTCACCCTCGTATACCCTTGATAACACAGAAAAATGAGAGGAAACGTGATATTTTAGTAGTTAAAAAGGGATTTCATCATCATCTTCCTCTTCCATAGTCTTAGCCGTCATCCGCCAACTCGTAATATACTCAATTTGCACATCAATTTTGTTAATCGCTTCCCCTAACCGCTTTTGGATGTATTGAGTCAGCGTCACCATAAAATCTAACTCAACTCCCACAGATAGCGCAAGTTTTGCCAATTTAGCAAAATCTACCTTCAAAATCGACGAACTGGATAACTTAAAATGGGGAGTATTTTCCTGATTTTGCACCAACATTGCTTTTTTAATGCGCTCTTTCAGGTGCTCAACTTCAGAATCCCGCAACTTCCATTCGGGCAAAATTGCTTTGTACCTTTCCCCCAATGCTGTTAAATCCTCACTCTCCGGTTCCGGCGCAATTTTCTTAGTAGATTTTCGCCGCTGCTGTACATTAGAATTCAACCGCCAACTAGCAATATCCTCCACTTCCAAAGATGGATGAGCGATGAGTTTGCCTAACTGTTTTTGAATTTCTTTCGTCAGCGTCACCGGAAAATTTAACTCAATTCCCTCACTTTGCGTCAGTCTTGCCAGGGTTAGAAAATCTACTTTCATAGCTATCGAACTGGAAAGCTCAAAATAAGAACTGTCTTTGAGCTTTTGGGCCAACATCCCTGCTTTAATGCGTTCTTTCACTTCAGCGATTTCTGAATCCAGCGGCTTCCACTGAGATTCTATTTCCTGATATTTTTCGCCCAATGCTGTCAAATTTTCCGTTGCGGGTTCGGGGTAACATTGGGCAAGGATTTCTACCAGGCGGCGATGCACTCCAGCTAAATAAACCGCGTCCATCTTGGCATATTCTAGCTGCTTCTGTGTCAGGGGACGCTGGCCCCAATCGCCGCTTTGTTCTGTTTTATCAACATAAGCAATGTCGCAAAGTGTTTCTATTAAAGTTTTGAGTTGTCGATTAGGTAATGGCAGGATGTAATAAGGAATCTGTCTCGCCATTTTCAATGTGCAAGTGACATTTTGAGCGTCGTCATTGCCTAGAAATCTGATGTCATAGCTGGCGTTGTGCAAAACTTTTTCAATATGTGGATTGACCATGATTTGGTTGATAAAATCTTTTGCCAATTCAGGTTTATCCAAGACATCTAGTAGAAAAGTGCCATCTCCACTCGAATCTGTGGAGTCAGCTAACACCTGAATCAGAGATAATCTGGGGTTGGATTTATAGTCTGCTATTTCTGTGTCAACCCACAGGACTTTAGCTTGGGCAAATTTAGCGATGAGTGCTTTGATGTCGTTTTCTGCTGTTAAATAAGGCATTTTTACAGACTTTTGCTATTAACTTTTTGATTCTCTTATGCTATAGCAATTATTGGATCGATTGTCAACGATCGCATTAAGGACACGGCATTGCCGTGTCCCTAGAGGTATTTTTTCATAATTAGTATTAAATGTTGACCAGTCTTGGAAGCAGAAACCGGGAATAGACGATCGCATTTTTACCATTCAGCAGTAAGGTACGCAGCGCGTACCTTACAAACTATTAACCTATGACTATTCTGCCACTTCCTCAGATTCCGATTCTTCGGCCGATTCTTCACCAGCAGGCGGCACTAAAGCCACAGCTACGATCGAATCATCCTCATCCAACCGCTGCACCCGCACGCCCGTTGCAGTTCGCGATTGTGTAGAAATTGCGCTCACAGCCTGACGGATAATAATACCTCGGTTGGTAATGATCATCAACTCGTCATCTTCATTGACAATTCGCAGCGCAGCTACCTGATCCTTACCCTTTTTCGACTTAAATTTAGTAGCCGTCAATCCCTTGCCCGCCCGTCTTTGTAGGCGGAATTGAGAAACTGGAACCCGCTTACCATAGCCGTTGGTGGTGATTACCAACACGGAAGGAACTTCGCTGCTAACTGTCGAAATTTCTTCAGCATCTTCGCCTTCAATTTCCTCGGATTGCAATTCTAATTCTTCATCTTCCAATTCCGAATCTTCCGTTTCCAATTCAGCAATTTCTGCCCCTTCAAATTCCGAGTCGCCCGTTTCTAATTGAGCAATATTAGCTCCCTCGAATTCCGAATCTTCAGTTTCCAATTCAGCAATCTCGGCAACAATTGAACTGGGCAATATGTCCATGCTGATCAACTCATCGCCCGATCGCAATTTCATTGATTTTACACCCCGCGTCGCGCGGCCGACTGGGCGCAACTGTTCATGATTGGTGCGGAAATGAATTGCCATCCCTTGGCGCGTACCAATGATGATGCTGTCACCCACTTTTGCTCTCCGCACCCAGCGCAGTTGGTCGCCTTCTTCTAGAGAAATCGCGATTAATCCATTAGTACGGATGTTGCCAAAAGCGGAAAGTGCGGTTTTCTTGATGTAGCCGCCGCGAGTCAACATTACCAAGTATTCTTCGCTGGTGAATTCTGTCACTGACACCATAGAAGTGATTTTTTCTTCTATAGGAATCGGCAGCAGTTGCACCACAGGAGTGCCGCGGGCCGTCCGCGAACAGACGGGGATTTGATAAGCTTTGACAGAGTAAACTACACCTCTGTCGCTGAAGAACAAAACGCTATCGTGATCGCAGCAGGAAAGGAAATGTTCTACTCCGTCGTCTTCTTTCATTTTCGCGCCTGCTTTGCCGCGAGTAGCCCGACTTTGGGCCTCGAAAGTGCTGACAGGCATCCGCTTGATGTAGCCTTGCTCTGTGATCAGAATAATTGCTTGTTCGTTGGCAATTAAATCTCTTTCATCGATTTCTCCTTCGGCGTGTTCGATGACGCTGCGTCTAGGAGTGGCGATTTTTGTTTGGATTTCGACTGCTTCAAATTCGGCGATTTCTAAGATGCGTTCCCGGCGCGCTAAGATATCTTCCAAATCGGAGATTTTAGCTCGCAGTTCTTCGTGTTCTTGCTGAATTTTTTGCGCTTCTAATGCTGTCAAACGCCTGAGCTGCATTTGCAGAATAGCATCGGATTGCTGTTCGGAAAGACCGTAATTATCCATCAATTCTTGTTTCGCTGCGGCGGAGTCGGCAGCGGCGCGAATTAGGTGAATAATTGCATCTAAGTTGTCTAGGGCAATTAATAAGCCTTGCAGAAGGTGGTCGCGTTCTTCTGCTTTCCGGAGTTCGTATTGAGTCCGGCGAGTAATTGTCTCAATGCGGAAATCTAGGAAGACATTGAGGAATTGGGAGAGCGTAAGTAGTTGGGGTTCCCCGTTTACTAGCGCTAACATATTGGCTCCAAAGTTGGCTTGGAGTGGTGTTTGTTTATAGAGGTTGTTAAGAACGACGCGGGGATAGGCGTCGCGCTTAAGTTCGATCACGATCCGCATTCCGTCTCTATCGCTTTCGTCGCGAATGTCGGAAATTCCATCTAATCTTTTGTCGTTGACAAGTTCGGCAATTTTCTCAATTAGCGCTGCCTTGTTTGTTTGGTAAGGCAATTCGGTGATAATAATTGCTTCTTTGTCGGGGCGGCCGGGATGTTCAATGGTTTCAATGCCCGCGACTCCGCGCATTGTAATCGAACCGCGACCGGTGGTGTAAGCATCGCGAATGCCGGATCTCCCCAGAATTTGCCCTCCGGTGGGAAAGTCCGGGCCGGGGATGTACTGCATCAATTCCAGGTCGGTAATTGCTGGATTGTGAATTAGTGCTACTAAACCGTCAATTATTTCGCCTAAATTGTGCGGCGGAATGTTGGTTGCCATCCCCACAGCAATCCCGGAGGAACCGTTGAGCAAAATTTGGGGAATGCGTGCCGGGAGTACGAGGGGTTCTTGCTGGGAACCGTCGAAGTTGTCGCCGAAATCAACTGTTTCCGAGTCGATGTCGCGCAGCATGGAGTCGCTCGTCAAAGCTGTGAGGCGACATTCGGTGTACCGCATGGCAGCGGGCGGGTCGTTGTCAACGGAGCCGAAGTTGCCGTGGCCGTTGATCAGGCGTTCCCGCATGGAGAAATCCTGAGCCATCCGCACCAGGGCGTCGTAAACCGCTGTATCTCCGTGCGGGTGATACTTGCCCAGCACCTCCCCCACGACGCGGGCGCATTTGCGGAAAGGTCTATCGGGAGTCAAGCCCAATTCGTTCATGGCGTAGAGAATGCGTCGGTGAACGGGCTTGAGACCGTCCCTGGCATCTGGTAGCGCCCGACCGACAATTACGCTCATGGCGTATTCCAAGTACGATCGGGACATCTCATTACCCAGATCCGTCGGGATTATCCGCGACTCAGAGGTGCTCATAGGTTGAAAAACTCCGTTAAAAATTTAAATTTGACCGCTATAAATCTCAAAAATGCGATAAAATCGGTTTGGATTCAGTAGAGCTGCCAAATATTGCAAATTACTCCTGAAATTATATCACAATTTGCCTTTGAGTTTATGGAAAAGTTGCCAGAAAAATTAAGGGACGAAACAAGGACAATTGATGATTTGTCAGTTGGTGATTTTGTCAGCGGTTCGCAAAAGCTAGAAAGGTTTTTTTAGGCGGTCGGGTTTCATGCTTTGGTGAGTTTTTTTGAGGGCTATATAAAAAATTAAAATGGTGGCCCGATCGCAATTTTAATTTCACAAAACCGAAGGCCTTCTTAAAGCAAACTAAAAATCTAAAATCTAAAATCTAAAATCTAAAATCAGCCGATGCTACCCGTCATCTACTCCGAAGATTTCTTGCTGCACAAGACTGGAATGCTTCACCCAGAGCGACCAGAACGTTTAACGGCGATCGCCAACGCTCTGAAAGCTGCTCCTTGGGCGGCTCAAATTGAGTGGCAACTGCCCACCCCAGTGGCGCAGCGCGAAAAAGCACTGTTCTCGGCTATCAAAAAAGTTCACTCGCAAAGATACATCAAAGAAGTCGAACATTTGGCTCATCGGGGAGGCGGCTACCTCGACGGCGATACGCCGATTTCTGCTGAAAGTTACGACGTAGCGCTGCTAGCGGCGAGTGCTTGGCTCGATGGGGTCGATCGAGTGGTGGCTGCGGGGGAACCGGCTTTTGTGCTGGCAAGGCCGCCGGGACACCACGCCGAAAACGCCCGCGCGATGGGTTTTTGCTTGTTTTCCAATGCTGCGATCGCTGCTCACTACGCCCTGGAACAGCCGGGAATCAACCGCGTCGCCGTCCTCGACTGGGACGTGCACCACGGCAACGGCACTCAATCTTTGGTGGAAAACTGCCGGCAAATTGCCTACTGTTCCCTGCACCAATCTCCGTGCTATCCGGGAACGGGAGATGCCGAGGAGCGCGGTGCCTACGAGAACGTGCTGAACATTCCCCTCTATCCGGGCGGTGGCATAGCTGAATACCTGAGCGCCTTTGAATCTCTTGTAGTGCCTTTTTTGTCCAAATTTGAACCGGATTTGTTGATTGTCAGCGCTGGTTATGACGCTACTGCGTCCGATCCCCTGGCGAGCATGACTCTGGCTCCGTCAGATTTCGGTACTTTCACCGGATACTGCCTGCAACTCACCCGCCGCATCGCCTTTGGTTTGGAGGGGGGTTACGCGCTGAAAGAGTTGGCCGAGTCGGTTGTGGCGACTATTGACCGATGCCTCAATTAGCTGGAAAATTGGGATAGGGAAAAATAAGGTTGAGAAGCGGTGAGGACGGGATGGAGAGTTTTTGAGGGCGATCGGCGAAGCGATTATTTGGCGATCGTGCTCGAAGGTCTTTTTCCCTCTTCCTTCTGAGTTCTTCCTCCTGACTTCAGTGACAAGCATCACAAATTTAAGAGATCCAAGTCACTTGGCATCAAAGTCTCGGTCACAGATTTTTAACCAAAAAATCACACTGTGTCAATGTTTTCGATCGCCTGTGAAGTCGCTGGCAAAGAGCATAATAGGATTACAGTCAGCCTGTGAAAATTTTATCTGTCTCAATCAACTAGGAGGTTTATCATGTCAGTATCCCAAATGACACTGGAAGAGTTATTTGGTCAGGTCATGTTCTCCAGCGTCGTGACTCGCCACGACCGGAGACAGCTCAGATCTGCACTTTTAGAAAGAACACTGAATGAAGATGAGTATGCCATCATCAACCGACTGCTGTACAACGTTCGCCGCGGTTGGGTAAAAATTGTCGATTAAAGACCTGGCAGCCACTCCCTTTAGGGGAGTTAATACCATTTTCGATTTTCGATTAAAGAATTGGTAATAACTGATAACTATCGGGGTTGAGAACACGGGCATACAGTTACATTTTTTGGAGAACTCGTTACAAGTATAACTTGCCGCTTCGGGAAGTTTTTTGTGTTTAATAGTGGACTCGAAAGTGTGATGTGTTTGACCAGTGTGTTAATTATCAAAATCTCGCTACACATCAGCCTATAGGTAGAGATAATTATAAAATAACAGGTTTCGGGTGCATCTCTACTTGTTGAAAAATTGTGAGTTTTGAGTTACTAACTGAAAAGTTATAATTAACTCAAAACTCATAATTTTTTGGATTTGAGAGGGGAGATTGGAAAGTGGGAAAACTGATGAATATAGCCTTTCTCAGTAACATGAGGTGCACGCTTGATATAGGGCATAGGGCATAGGGCATAGGGCATAGGGAAGACCTCACTTTATTGAGAACTGCTAGATCAGGGTTGAAAACCGCTAGAAAATTGATATTTGTTAAACTGATATTAAGAATCGAAACTATAAGCAGTTTCCGGTTGAGGAGGAGTGTGCGATCGTTACCAGCACAGCCAGTCGCATTAGTCGATCGAGCATTCCGGCAATTTGAGCTCAGAAGTGTCAAAATATTAACAACCAGTTCATCCCCAAAATATATGGCTCCCGCCGTTTTAATTGAAAATCTTCAGAAACGCTACGGCACTGTAGAAGCCGTTAAAGATGTTTCCTTCAAGGTAGAACCGGGGGAAATATTTGGTTTGCTAGGCCCCAACGGTGCAGGCAAAACCACAACCCTGCGGGTACTTTGTACTTTGAGTGCGCCCGATAGCGGACGCATTGAAGTGTCTGGCATTTCTGCTGTCAGCCAGCCGAGAATTGCCAGACAAAAACTCGGCTACGTCGCCCAAGAAGTTGCTCTCGATAAGGTGCTGACGGGGCGGGAACTCCTGCAACTGCAAGCAGCGCTTTACCATTTGCCACGCAATACGATTAAAGGGCGGATTGACGAAATGGTAAAACTCCTCGGTTTGGAGGAGTGGCAAAATAAAAAGACGGGTACTTATTCCGGCGGTATCCGCAAACGCCTCGACTTAGCTGCTGGGTTGCTTCACCAGCCGGATGTTTTGGTGTTAGACGAACCGACTGTCGGGCTGGATATTGAAAGCCGGGTGGTAGTGTGGGATTTCCTGCGTCGCTTGCGGGAGGAAGGTACGACGGTTTTGATTACGAGTCACTATCTCGAAGAAGTTGACGCTTTGGCCGATCGCGTGGCGATTATTGACAAGGGTACGGTGATTGCTCAGGGCACGCCGGAAGAGTTGAAAAATCGGGTTGGCGGCGATCGGGTGACTCTGCGGATTCGGGAGTTTTCGCCGATCGAAGAAGCTGAAAAAGCTAAAAATCTGATGCAATCTCTGCCTTTTGTGCAGGAAGTAATTGTCAACACGGCTCAAGGAAATTCTCTGAATTTAGTAGTAACACCGCAAAGTGATGCGCTGGTGAGTATTCAGCAAGCTTTGAAAGATGCGGGACTTCCTACTTTTGGGATTGCTCAATCTCGGCCGAGTTTGGATGATGTGTATTTGGCTGCGACTGGTAAGACGCTGTTGGATGCGGAGTTGGCTGCTGCTAGCAACCGCGATTTGAAGGCGGAGCAAAAACAGGCGATGCGATCGTAAATTATACCCGCTGGTGGAAAGCGGCATCTGTAGGGACACGGCACCGCCGTGTCCTTGTAATACGGTAAATTTTCATTATCAGAGCAACCCTTCACGAAGATCGCAACACTCTCATTCAGGATGACAATTATAGGACTTACGCAAAGCCTCTATATATACCGGTTTGTAGCGGCCATCCCCCGTGGTCGCCCCCGTCTGCGGTGATGTTGCATCCAGGATTGTTTTATATAACATACTGCCCAAATGGCATAAGAGTTTATTTTTCAATTATTATCGAGTTTCATAGCTGTGACTCTCTTTCAGAATTTTTTTCACAACGAACTTCCCGGAAAAGTTCACAAATTTCATCGATTGTCATCGGATTGGGATCGGGTGCTAATGAGTTTCTACGTCGCCGCAACTCCTCCCAATCAAAACCTGCTTTTAGCTTCTGAAAAACAGTGCTATATGCTGTAACAGTAACTGTATATCTATCCCCGGGCTTCAGTTGACTTTCAATCTCAGCCGGAATTTATAACTTACTGTCGGGATTCAAATAAACAGTAAGTAATATTAAATTTGCCAATGAATTATTGCAGGTGTTGAAAAATTATATTTTTCACAGTTTCCGGCAAAGATTCCATGATTTTGACCCAAGTAGCGATCGCCCTTGAGGACATCAATTTATCCTCAAATATTGTTAAGACTTCCGAAACTAAATTAATATGTAGCCTTTACCCATTTTACTACAATTTTCTCCTTTCATTCCAGCTACTCGATGAACAGCAATAGCAGCAGCTACCCCGCCCTCTCAACTCCAAATAGCCTATAATCAAAGCATCCTGCCAAAATCGCTTTCAACATATTTCCTGTAAACATAATCACAACAGTCAAAATCAACAACAAGCAATTATGAGCGGTACTGTTACATCCCCCAACAACCTCAACCAGCAGCGGCCACTCTCCACGGCATCCGCTGACACTTCCAGTTCCCTGCTGGGCGACTTCATCCAAGAAACACTCGCCTTAACCAAGCGCCTGTTTATTCAATTGCAGCGCCGCCCCTCGACGCTAGTTGCAGGAATTATTCAGCCGCTGATGTGGTTGGTTTTGTTCGGAGCTCTGTTTGAAAATGCACCCGCCGGCTTGTTCGGCGAAAGCCAGAATTACGGACAATTTCTCGGCGCTGGCGTTATCGTTTTTACTGCCTTTGCAGGGGCGCTGAATGCTGGTTTGCCGATTATGTTCGATCGCGAGTTCGGATTTCTCAACCGCTTGTTAGTCGCGCCGCTGGCTTCCCGATTTTCGATCGTCCTAGCTTCGGCTATTTTTATCGTCACCCTCAGCTTTATCCAAACCGGCACAATCGTTACAGCGGGAGCGTTTTTGGGCGCGGGATTCCCCGGAATTGCCGGACTAGGGGCGATCGCCCTAATTGTCCTGCTATTAGTTTTGGGCGTCACCGGCTTGAGTCTGGGTTTAGCCTTCGCTCTCCCCGGCCACGTAGAATTAATAGCGGTAATTTTTGTTACTAACTTGCCGCTGTTATTTGCCAGCACAGCCCTCGCGCCGCTGTCATTTATGCCAGAGTGGCTGCAAGTTGTGGTGACTCTCAATCCTCTGAGTTACGCGATCGAACCGATCCGCTATTTGTACCTGCACAGCGATTGGTCGCTAGCGAGTGTGGTGATGCAAGCTCCTTGGGGTAATGTTACCTTTGCAGGAGCGCTATTAGTATTGCTAGCCTTTGATTTGGTGGCGCTGCTGAGCATTCAACCGCTGCTGAGACGCAGGTTTGCTTAGGGTGATCGCGGCAAATCTGCGGGCGATCGTTTAGCCTGCACCGTCAATTGTAGGGACACTCCAAGAGCCCATTGGTGTCAACTTAACGTCAAACCCAGTCACACAATGGTGTTGGACTATTAAGCCTAGATCCCCCCTAGCCCCCCTTAAGAAGGGGGGAACCGGAAATGGATCAAAGTCCCCCTTCTTAAGGGGGATTTAGGGGGATCTGGACTCAGGTAAAAACGAGATTTATCAAGGCTTTCAGGCTTAAGTTGACACCAATGGGCATTGCTGTCTCCTTAGCCCCAGCGAAGTAATATAATATTTAGTCGCAAGTCAGAATATTGTTTAGATAGAATTGTTTTTTTGAACGTTCAACTAATAAATTATGAACACCAAAACTTCCAAATCGGGCAAATTGATGATTGGGATTGCTGCAAGCGCGATCGCATCCTGTGCTCTGTTCTCCCCTCAAGCAAGCTTCGCTCAAGCCAGCGGTTTAAATAATGCCCAACCGCTGCAAGACTTTCAAACTCAAGACAATACCGACCCATTTTCCGGCCGCAGCAGCGGCAGCGGAATATTTGATTTAATTCACAGATCCAATTTGGGAGGTGGCCGCAGCATGGAAGAATTTAATAGCGAACAGCGCCAAAATTTGAACGATGCGGCCACAGAATATCGGAACAAACAGCGCCTACTACTGGAAAAGCAAGCTGTACCTTCAGAAGGGGCGATCGCACCAGCAGAAATTACCGCCCCCGTCCCTTAAATTTACAACTGCTGTTTGCTCATTTCTCAGTCCGCGTGAGCGTAGCCAGCGCTTAGGCGGGCTTCGTTTCTCTAGCAGCGATTTCAAGATCCGAATCTTATCTAAAAACCATCCCCCTTAATCCCGTTCCAACCACGCCCGCATTTTACCCGGATTAAGCAAACCGTAAGGATCGACCAACTCTTTAAACTGCAACTGTTCCACATTAATACTTTTCATCCCTCCATCTTCCAATATATAAGTGTGAGGATTTGCAATCAGCGCGCCTTGCTCTTCGTGATAGCGAATAATTTCATTGAGCCGTGATTCCGTAGTGTAGCGAACTATTTGCAAAGCTGCGGCGAGCGCCTTGCCATTCATCCGCAAAAACTCCAAGTGCATCATCACCTCATCCCCATAATAATTATACAGTTCCTCAATCAATTTCAAACCTTTATCTGCGGGAAAAAGCGTCTGCAAATAAGTCAGAGAGGGGTCAGCGCTGCGAGCGTGCAGAGTTGTATGATTCCAAGTAAATTCAGCAATTGCTGCACCTTTGCTCGCTGCTTGCCCGTTTTTTTGATAGCAAATTGTGCCGCCATATTCGCGCACTAAATCTTGCAGCGGTTCCAGACAAGATTCAGCTACCATTAATAAAGCGCAGTGCTTACCTTCAGGAATCTCCTCGCGGAAAGCAGCAAAATAAGCAGGAATCGGCCAAGCACAAACACAAATTAGTTTTTTGATAATTCCGTCAGCATCGCCCAAAGCTTGACCGAAGTTTGCCGCTGTCATAAAATCGTCAAAAGCGACAATGATTTCCGCCCAAGGATAAGCAGGGGCGAGGGGAATTTCTAACTCCGTAATAATCCCATTTGTGCCGTAAGCGTGATTGACTTTTTGCACTTCATCGCCGCGCAATTCGATGACGCGGGGATCGTCTTCCATTGTAACGACTCGAACGGCATGAAGATTTCCCCGATCGCGCAATTGCCCGTAAGTTATCGAACCAATTCCCCCGCTACCGCCGCCGATAAATCCCCCAATCGTTGCGGTGCGATAGGTTGAGGGAACCATCCGCAATTCCCAACCCGTTTCTCGCGCTTGTTTGTCGAAAACCGACATTTTCACCCCCGGTTCTACGCAAGCTAAACCCGGTTTAATCCAGCGGATACCGTTCATTTTGCTGGTATCTAAAATGACCCCGCCCTTGAGGGGAATGCACTGCCCGTAATTGCCCGTTCCTGCACCTCTAACAGTTAGCGGAATTTTGGATTTGACGCAGGCTGCTGCAATCCGCAAAACTTCGGCTTCGTTGGCGGGACGCACTACTAAATCTCCTGTTTTATCACTTAAGAGAGGTTGCAAAACTGGACTGAAGTGATAATAGTCTTGAGATAGCTTGACAACTTGCGCGCGATCGCTAATTATTTCGATTCCCGATAGTTCCGAAGAAAAAGCATCCCAGTCAATACTTTGAATCGCAGTTGCAGTCATTTTGTTTCCTCAATGCTGGCAGTATTATATATTTTCTCAAGCAGAACTTAGTAACATAAAATACTAACTGCAATCTTTCTTTAAGCAGTAAGGTGCTTATTCGCGCACCCTACATATAGAAGTTCCGCCTCCAGGACTGCTTTTCTCAATTAACAAATCCCCCAAACACCGCCATACCGTAGTATTTCCAAGGAACTGCAACAGTGTCAAATCTAGCTTTTACCAGCATTTCCAACTGTGCCGAAAGTGTAGCTAGGCGATCGGGATTAGAATACCCGTAAGAGACACTCGTTCCCACATTTGCGCGAATTTGTGCTAAGGTTTCCCCCTGAGTCCGCGCCCAATCTTCTCGCGCCGCTTGATAAATATCTTTCATTGCTGCTGATTCTGCTAAAAGAGGATCGGCATTCCAAAAACAGCCACCAGCATTTAAACTTTCGCGAATCCGTTGAAACAATTTCAACTTCATCTCATCCTCAAGATGATGAATTGCCAGAGAGGAAATGCAAGCATTGAATTTATCGCCCAAGCCTGAGAAATTTGGATTGTTCGCCCATTCTCCAAAATCCATTTCTAGGCCAGTCCACCGGGCTGCGTATCCTGCCGACTCTATTTTGGCACGGGCAAAATCAAGCATTCGCGGCGAGTAATCGACAGCCACTATTTCCGCTGATGGGTAGCGTTGGAGAACTTTTAAAGTGAGTTCCCCGGTACCGCAGCCGAGTTCTAAAATACGAGGGTTTGTGTTAGCAATGCAGTCGGCTAATACATCCAGCATTTCGTCATACTTAGGTAAAAGTCGCCGAATGCCGGTATCAAAATCAGCAGTATTGACGAAAACTTCTCCCGGAAAAATTTCCTTGTTAGTAGGTGAGACAGTAGAGTCAGAATTCACGATCGCCAACCATAGAGTACAATTGCTATCCTAACCGAAGTAGAACAAAAAATGCGTGAACTAGGGACACGGTAGTGCCGTGTCCTTACTCGATCATCTGTACTTCACTCAACAGAAAAGCACTATCAAGTTATGCGTATTCTTACGGATAAGCGAAACACTTGGGGTAAACCATAATTAACCCTCGGTTGCACCCAGAGAGTATTGGTTTACCCCGGACGCCAGCAAAACAGTCTGAACAAGCAGTGTTATGTTAGTAGTGCATAAATTGAAATAAAGATTAAAGCTCAGGCTTGAGGATACCATGCGCCAGTTGATTTCTCGCAGTCGGGCTGCCATCAGCCAATTAATTTATAAGCGGATTCTGCTTGCGCTGACAATTTTATTTTGTGTAGGTGTAGGAGTAGCGATGGCAAATATGTCTCGTCTTTCCTCCACCCTAATCGAATCCCAAGCCCTCCAAAATGCCACCCTCTATGCCCAAGCAGTTAAAGAAGCCCGCACCCTTTACAGTTCCGATGTTGTCAATCCTCTAAACACCGCTAAAGCGATTAACTTTACCCACGACTACAACCCGACAAAAGTAACAATTCCGGTACCGGCTGCTTTCTTAATAGAAGTCGGTCAAAATATCACCAATAAAAATCCCGAAGTATCACTTCGTCTCTACAGCGACTACCCGTTTCCCTGGCGGCGAGGAGAAGGCGGAGCCAGAGACGATTTTGAACGGCAAGCTATTACGTATTTGACGCAAAATCCGACACAAAAGTTTTTTCGCCGTGAGGATTATCGCGGCAAACCAGCATTTCGATATGCCGAGGCAGATATTCTAAGTTCTAGCTGCGTGAACTGTCACAATACTCACCCTGACAGTCCTAAAACTGATTGGAAATTGGGAGATGTGCGGGGAATATTAGAAATTACTCAACCTCTCGGTACCATCACCCAAAACACTCAAAGTGAACTTAAGAACCTGTTTTTACTGTTAGTAGGACTTTCAACTTTAGGGGTCACAGGATTAACTTTATCTATCAGCAGGTTGCGCCAAAATGCTAAACAATTAGAACAGCGCGTCTGGGAACGCACGGCACAATTGCAAGAAACTAATGTAGAATTGGTAAAAGAACAGGAAAAGAGCGATCGCCTGCTGCTCAATATTTTACCAGAATCCATTGCTGCCAAGCTAAAAGACGGTCAAAGCAGTATTGCTGACGGCTTCGCAGAAGTCACGATTTTGTTTGCAGATATCGTAGGCTTTACGGTGCTTTCATCACAAATCTCTCCCGAAGAATTGCTCAAGTTTCTCAACGAAATTTTTTCAGCCTTCGATGGTTTAACGGAAAAGTACGGCTTGGAAAAAATCAAAACAATTGGAGATGCTTACATGGTAGTGGGAGGTTTGCCAAATCCCAGCACCAACCACGCCGAAAGCATTGCGGAAATGGCTTTAGATATGCAGGAGGAATTAGCCAAATTTAATGCCAAACATCATGCAGGAATTAACATTCGCATCGGCATCAATACCGGGCCTGCCATTGCCGGGGTTATTGGCACTAAAAAATTTATTTACGACCTCTGGGGCGATGCCGTCAATACAGCATCTCGCATGGAATCCCACGGAATTTCCGGGGCGATTCAAGTCACACAATCAACTTACGATCTCTTGCAAAATAAGTATCTGTTTGAAGACAGAGGAATTATCCACATCAAAGGCAAGGGCGATATGAATACTTATCTGCTTGCCGGCAGGCTAGTCAGCGCAGTTTCTGTTTAATTTGTTTATTATATTATTAAGGGGTATGCTACTTAGTCCGAAGTCATCAGTCATTCGTTGTTAGTCGTCAGCCAAGAACTAACAGTTAATAGCTGCTGGCTGTGGACTGCTGAAAATTACAGGAATTACACAGGGGATGTGAGAAACCCGGTTTCTGCGCGGTTGCTTCGTTGACACACCCAAAATTGGTTACCAGAAACCCGGTTTTTTTCCTATGTCCTACATTAGCCATTGGCAAAATAGTAAATTTTATGCGGTCGCGGATTTTATCGTTCTTAAAATTTTTCCAATCTCGCTTGTCTAGGCAAATAGCTTTGTGGGTATTTGCTAGCATTCTTGTCATAGAGGGAATTATTTTAGTTCCCTCTTATTTTCGGCGAGAAAATGAACTTTTAAGTCAACTGGAACAGGTATCTCGCGCGACTGTTGATTCCCTAGAGTTTTTGCTTCAACAAGATATTTCCGATCGCACTTTCTTGCAAGAAGAAGTAAAAAATATTATTAAGGATTCTCAAGTAGTGTTAGGACTATCTATTTACCAAGCTAACGGTCAGCTAATCTATACACTTGGCGAACCCCCAGAAATCAGTTTAAAGCAATTAAAAAGAGCTCGTATAGTTCACAGTCACAATTTCGATGGCAAGCGCTACGATATTGCTTGGACGGAGCGACATTTTGGAGGCGATTACATCTTAATTGTTCGCCACGATGCTTCCACCGTTCAACCCGAACTCTACGCATTTATCGGGCGGATTGCCGTTCTAGTCATCATTATATCAGCCTTTGTCACTTCTGTGACTATGTTTTTTTTAGGGGTGACAGTAATTTCACCTCTCTTGAGATTGCGCGATGACTTGATCGCTGCTGGAGACGCTTTGAGCAAAGATCGAGAACAACCTGATTTCTACTCTCTGTCTGTCAAGCGGGATGACGAGTTAGGAGAACTCATGGTCGCATTCAATCAAATGTTTCACCGAGTATACAAGGAAATCGCACAGCGTAAACAAGCTGAGGAAGTATTGCGCGCTGAACAAGAAAAGTCGGAACGTTTATTACTAAATATATTACCGGTAATGATTGCCGATCGCCTAAAACAAGGTCAGATAAATATTGCGGACGGATTTGCCGAGGTTACGGTTTTGTTTGCTGATATTGTGGGCTTTACCGAAATATCGTCGCGCACGTCTCCTGAAGAATTAGTAGAATTACTTAACAAAATTTTTTCATCTTTCGATCGCTTAAGCGAACAATACGGCTTAGAAAAAATTAAGACGATAGGCGACAATTATATGGTAGCAGGCGGTTTGCCACTTCCCTGTACAAATCACGCCGAATCTATTGCCGAAATGGCGCTGGAAATGCAGGAAGAAATTATGAAATTCCGCGACGAATGCGGTAAACCTCTCAATATCCGCATTGGCATTAATACTGGGCCTGTGGTAGCAGGGGTCATCGGCACTAAAAAGTTTATTTACGATTTGTGGGGAGATGCTGTGAATACAGCAAGCCGCATGGAATCTCAGGGGCTTCCGGGTAAAATTCAAGTTAGCAGCTCAACTTATGAGTTGCTGTGCGATAAGTATTTGTTGGAAAAGCGCGGTAAAATTAATGTTAAAGGCAAAGGAGCAATGACGACTTATTTGCTGAAAGGCCGAAAATTGTAACTGACAAATTTAACCATCGCTGGGGAATACGCGATCTGGCGGCAGACGCTGCAGCGCAGCCGCCCTCGACACCCAACTAGATTTTTTTTGAACGAACCGCGAAGACGCTAAGGACACGAAGGAAGAGAAGAAGAAAGAAGAAAAAATAAAAAGTTCATAAGTGAGGGGAAATTGCTATATTAAAAGGCGACTTAATATTAGTTTGATTTGTAAAAATGACTGCGGATCAGGAACATAATTATTCAAATTCACCGATTTGGCAGCCCTTCACGCAAATGAAAACGGCTGCCCCGCCGCTGAAGGTAATTCGCGGCAAAGGATCGGTGCTGGAATTGGCAGACGGGCGGCAAATTCTCGACTGCATTTCTAGTTGGTGGGTGACTGTTCACGGGCACAGCCATCCGGTTCTCGCTGAGGCTCTTTACGAACAAGCCCAAAAATTAGAACACGTAATCTTTGCGGGGTTTACTCACGAACCTGCCCAGAAACTGGCGAGTAAGTTGCTAACTCATACGCCTGCTTCTTTAACGCGGATTTTCTTTTCTGATAACGGATCGACTGCTGTTGAAGTGGCTCTGAAAATGGCATTTCAATATTGGCGCAATCTCGGAGAAACTAACCGCACTAGCTTTATTAGTTTTGAGGGAGGTTATCACGGCGATACTGTGGGTGCGATGTCTGCTGGCAGAAGTTCGCTGTGGTGGGAATCTTTTGCACCTTTAATGTTTGCTGGGGATGTTGTTCCTTTTCCGGCGACTTTTGACGGCGACGAGGAGGTGGAAAGCAAGGAGGCGGCGAGTTTAGAGAAATTGGAGTTTTTGTTAAAGCAGGGCGGCTATGCGGGAATTTTTATCGAACCTTTGGTGCAAGGTGCCGCGGGAATGCGAATGTGCCGCCCTGAGTTTTTGCAGGATCTCGCACAACTTGCCCGCCAGTTTAATGTATTGTTGATTTACGATGAAGTAATGACGGGTTTTGGCCGCACGGGCGAACTGTTTGCCTCGCTTAAATCGGGAACTTCACCGGATATCTTGTGTTTGTCTAAAGGATTGTCTGGCGGCTGTTTGCCAATTGCTGTCACAATGGCATCGGAGGATATTTATCAAGCTTTCTGGCGAGATGAACCGGACAAAGCTTTTTTTCACAGTCATTCTTACACCGGAAATCCCTTAGCTTGTGCGGTGAGTGTAGCATCCTTGGAGCTTTTGGAGCAAAACCCAAATGTGTATCAAGGGATGGAAAAATTGCACCGCCAATACCTGAATCAATGGCTGAGAAATCATCCTAAACTCGAACGGATTCGGACTTGCGGCACCATCGCAGCAATGGATGTGAAAACCGAAAGCGTTTCGGGGTATTTTAATGACATTGCTCCTGTATTGAAAGCCAAATTTCTCGAAGCGGGGTTTTTGCTCCGTCCCTTGGGAAATACGCTTTACTTGATGCCTCCCTACTGCATTTCTCCTGATGAACTCGAATCGATTTATCGGATAATTCGTCAGGTTTTGGATACTCTGTAACCCCTTTAATTTTAGTAATGAATTTACCCAATTGGAACGATTTGGCTGACGACGCGCTGGCGGGCCAATGTATCTCTCGCGAGCAATCTTTAGCCGTATTGCGCGCACCGGATGAGGTTTTGCTGGAACAACTAAACGCAGCTTATCGGGTGCGCCGCCACTACTGGGGAAACCGAGTCAGGCTGCACTATTTGTTAAACGCTCAAAGCGGCCTTTGTCCTGAAGATTGCCATTATTGTTCTCAGTCAAAAATTTCGACTGCGGAAATTGAGAAATATCCGCTTTTAGCTAAGGAAAAAATTCTGGATGCCGCCCAACGCGCAGCAGACTTAAAAGCTGGTACGTTTTGTTTGGTGATTTCGGGCCGCCAACCCAGCGCATCTACTTTCGATCGCGTTTTGGATGCTGTCGAGACTGTGAAGGCAAATCATAACCTGAAAATTTGTGCTTGTTTGGGATTGTTGAGCGAGGAACAAACTCACCGTTTGGCTAAAGCAGGAGTCGATCGCGTAAATCACAATCTCAATACTTCCGAATCATATCACTCGGACATTTGCACGACTCACACTTTTGGCGATCGGGTGGAAACTGTCGAACACGTAAAAGCAGCGGGAATCACAACTTGTTCCGGCGGAATTTTGGGGATGGGCGAATCGGATGATGATGCGATCGATTTAGCGCTTTCGCTTCGCAAGTTGGGCGTTACTAGCGTGCCGGTCAACTTTTTCATTCCGATTCCCGGCACGCCATTTGCAGATGTGAACAGGTTAACTCCCCGCCAATGTTTGCGAATTCTCTGTTTGTTCCGATTTTTGCTTCCCAGTCAAGAAATTCGGATTGCTGGGGGACGGGAGGTGCATTTGCGATCGCTGCAACCTCTCGGACTCTACCCCGCTAATTCTATCTTTGTTGGCGATTATCTGACAACTCCCGGACAAGCTGCCCATCAAGATTGGGACATGATTCGAGATGCGGGATTTGCGATCGAATCCCCCGAAGGTTCTCTTTTAGAAGTTGATTCAGCCGTTACAAAATCCGCACAAAAAACCCTGGCTGTTTAACTCTTACACCAGTTATCAACCGGATAAAATAGAGTAGGACACGGCACGGCCGTGTGCCTACCCAATATCTCTACTTCACGTTTACGCAGGGGCAAAAGAAACCTGGTTTCTGACGTAGCAAATGCGTAAGCCTTAAGTTCTTAGATTGTAGTCAGAAACCCTTATTCTAAGGTTGACATTCTTCAATCTAAAATCTAAAATCTAAAATCTTACAACAGGGGGAAATTGTGGACAAACGCGAAGAAATTACGATCGCAGAATACCAGCTAACTGCCGAATCTTTCCGAGAAGGAACTTGGCATCACGACGTATCCCAAAATCGCGATGCACTGACCGCTGCTATGCCCCGCAATCCCGGTAAAATTCTCGATATAGGATGCGGCCCGGGACGAGATTTAGTAGCGTTCAAGAGCCAAGGACACACAGTTGTAGGCTTAGATGCAACTCCGGCTTTTGTAGAAATAGCTAAGAAGTTATCGGGATGCGAAGTTTGGCAGCAATCTTTTCTGAACCTAGACTTGCCAAAAGCAGAATTTGACGGTATTTTTGCCAATGCTTCCCTGATTCACGTTCCCAGCGACGAGATGGTGAAAGTGCTGCAAGATTTGCACAAAGCCTTAGTTGTTAACGGTGCAATTGTCATGTCAATGTGCCGGGGAAATTGGGAGGGATACGACGAGCGGCCGACGGGAAAACGCTATACTGCCGGATGGGAATATCATACTTTAGCGCCTTGTTTAGAACAAGCGGGATTTGCAATTGTCAATCACTACTATCGCCCCCCCGGCTTACCCCGCGAAGCTCAATCTTGGGTAGTAATGGTGGGCAGAAAAATCTAACGTAAATTGGAAATTGGGAATAGGTAATTGCGAATCATTCCCCTCTCTTCCTCTGCGTACTCTGCGCCCTCTGCGGTTAAAAAAAACTAATTCAAAAATTTACAGAGGATTGTTGTATACTGTTCCACAGTCAAAACAACCAATTTATGCACAACTTAAAACACAATTAATATGACAGAGAAATCCCACATTTTTTTAGCGGGTGCTAGCCGAGGCGTAGGGCTAGAAATCGCGAAGTTGTTGGTAGAACAAAAGATGCAAGTAACTGCACTTTTGCGATCGTCCGCAACCAGCACCGAATTAGAAACCAGGGGCATCAAAGTCGTCACTGGCGATGCTTTGGATGCTGCCGGTATGGAAGCGGCGATGGCTGGCGGCGAGCCAATTCATGCCGTAATCAGCACAATTGGCAGCTTGCCAAAAGATCGAGAAATATCCGATTATTTGGGCAACAAAAACTTGATTGATGCGGCTGTCAAAGCAGGCGTGCAAAAATTTATTTTAGTTTCATCCATCGGTAGCGGTAATAGTGCCGGCGCTTTGCCGCCCCAAGCTTTAGAAACTTTGCGCCCGGTTTTAATTGAGAAAGAAAAAGCCGAAAATCATTTGATAGAAAGCGGGATGATTTATACAGTGATTCGTCCGGGGGGACTAAAATCGGAACCTGCCACAGGCAACGGTATTTTAACAGAAGATTGTCGAGTTGCTGGAAGTATTCACCGGGCGGATGTAGCGCAGCTAGTTTGTCAGTGTTTAGTTTCTGATGCTGCTAACAATAAAGTTTTGTCGGCGGTAGACAGGCAAATGCTTTACGGCAATCCAGAATTTGAGGTATTAAATCTTTAGGGGCTGGTTTAGCGCACAATAAGCTGTTTCGCATCTAAATTGTATTTTTTGGGCGGGCTAGGAGCAACGCCCCACAATAAAATTGAACTTTTGTGGAACAGGCATCTTGCCTGTTCCTAAAAATGCTGCAAGATTTTGCACTCAAGAATCAAACGGCTTAATCCACGATCGCCCGATCGCCCAATCCAAAACCAAACCCGCGATCGCAAACAATACCACACTCTCGGCACCGCGAACAGCAAACGGCAATAACTCCAGTAGGGCGGGCATCTTCCCGGGTTCAAAAAACAATCCAGCATCCAATTGTCCAAAAGCCCGCACCAACCCAAAAGCCAACACAGCACCAGATTTAAGCTGCGGGTTAACATCTCGGCGAATCGCATAGCGGTAAGTCACGCCGAACAAAAAACCGCCTAAAAGTGCGATCGCCCCTCTGAAGGCAAAATTTAGGTCAATTTCCCTTACCTGCAAACTCGCCAGAGAATCCAACCTATCCGCTAGAATTAAGCTATTACCAAGGGCGATAGCCCCAAAACCAAGCAAACAAGACAAACCAGCAACAGTCCCTGCCTTCAAAGATTCTACCCGTTCAGCCGCACTAAAATTTGACGAGTCCTTCACAGCGCCCTCATTTCAAAAATGGCTCAAATTGACTTATCATAAGGTTTGGAGTCACTTTGTACAGTTTGTTCAATAAATAGCTATGGATATTTTGTCACTCGGTTGGGTTTCGGTGCTAGTTCTGTTCTCCTTCTCAATTTCAATGGTCATTTGGGGACGCAACGGTTTCTAGATTCCAGAATAGCTTGCGGGGCAGGCTTTTTAACAGCCCCGCATTTTTTTAAATCCTATTTAACCAAATCAAAATAACAGGAGTAGGAAACATGACAGCAAAAAAAATCTTAATGCTAGTCGGCGACTTTGTAGAAGACTACGAAGTAATGGTGCCTTTCCAAGCACTGCAAATGGTAGGTCACACCGTCCACGCCATCTGCCCGGACAAAGCTGCAGGCCAAACAATTCGCACCGCAATTCACGACTTTGAAGGCGATCAAACCTACAGCGAAAAACCCGGTCACAACTTCACTTTAAACGCGACTTTTGACGAAATCAACCCGGCAGACTACGACGCTTTGATTATCCCGGGAGGGCGCGCCCCAGAATACATCCGCCTCAACGAACAAGTGCTGCAAATTACCCGCTACTTTGCCAACAGCAAAAAGCCGATCGCATCTATTTGTCACGGCTTACAGGTTCTAACTGCAGCAGGCGTACTCGAAGGCAAACGCTGCACCGCATACCCCGCTTGCAGCCCCGACGTACTCCGGGCCGGCGGCAAATATACAGAAGTTCCCGTTACCGAAGCCGTAGTCGATGGCAATTTAGTCACCGCCCCCGCGTGGCCAGCACATTCTAACTGGCTGGCTGAATTCCTGAAAGTTTTGGGAACGAAGATCGAACATTCAGAGAAAGTCGAAGTATGACTATTTTCCCAGTCAAAGTTAAACCTAATTCCCAACAGCAAAGCATCGAAGAACAACCCGATGGCAGCCTCACAATACATCTCAAATCGCCCCCTGTTAATGGTAAAGCCAATCAAGAATTAATCATCCTGTTAGCGAAAAAGTTTAAAGTGCCTAAATCTGCGATCGGCATTAAATCCGGTTTTTCCTCCCGAAATAAACTTGTGGAAATACCAATCGAACCTTTAACTTTGAAATAAAGCTAATAACACATCTATCTAAAGAGGGATTCAGACTAAACTTTAAAATCATATATTAGTAGTTGTAGAGTTAGAATATAAAATTATGAGCATTGAAAATAGAGTCGAAGCAACAGCGAAGAATATTGAAGGCAAAATCCAAGAAGCTGCTAGCGAAGTTACAGGCAATCAGAAAGATAAATTAGAAGGTCAAGCCAAGCAGGACGAAGCATCAGCAATTCACCTGAAAGAAGACCTCAAAGATAAAGCAAAAGAGATTGTAGACAAAGCTTAGTAACAGTATTTGCTACAAGTTTCCTGCCTACTCAATCCAGCAAACATATCGTTTGCTGGTTTTTTTATAGATATTTTTCCGAGATTATAGTCCTGGACGCATTGGAACCCAGAAACCGCGTTTGATGGACGAAAAGACGCGTTGCAGCCAGCCGATTCGGTAAAAAACCCGGTTTCTTTGCCGGAGCGCGTCCAGCGCTGAGTATAAAGCAATACGCTTGGGTTAAAACTGTTTATTCCTCGGAAATCCCCGTAAATTCCCATTAATAAGGGCGACTTTCAGTAAGTTCTTCTCACCCCTTCATTCCCCCCTTGGAGAAGTAGGGGGTGGGCTGCGGAGGGTGGGACTAGGGGGGATCGGGCTTAACAGAACTGTGTTCAGAAACCGGGTTTTTCAACCAAAATATTTGTTTCACACCCTTAATCTTGGTGAAAAAACCCGGTTTCTTTAGTCCCGGTGCGTAAGTCCTGATAAAGATTATTGGTGCCTGGCAAAATTCATTGGCGAACCGCCCCTACAGATGCTACTAATTCATAATGTAAAAGCATTAACATTGTGGCGGGAATTGTCTCCATTTCATAAGTTGTGCCCTCTGGAGGATAAAATTATACCTCCAAAGCACTGCCATTAAATTCCATCACAACTGTTCCTACTTGTCCTTTATGTAATTTAATGATTTATTTTTTTTACAAAATGGCTTGCTTCTAAATCTTCTGTTAAAGCAACAATATCTAGGTCTTTAATTGTTTTCCTTATTTGTACCTCACTTTTTGACTGCACTGGGGGCGGGTTTATCAAGCTTAGTCTTGGAGGCAGAAACCGGGTTTTTACCGAAATACTGCATCCCGGCTTTTAACTAGGAGTGAAAAACTTGGTTTCTTTGGTTCTGATGCGTCAGTTCTAAAGATTATTGGGTCGTGGCCAAATTCACCGGTGAACCCGTTCCATACCCCATTCGATTTTCGATTAAAATTACCAATCTAAAATCTAAAATGTAAAATCTAAAATTGCCCCATGCTAATGCCCACAAAAAAGCCAGGGATGGATATCCCCAGCTCGAAACATAGCACAATTAGTTTTTGGAGTTGGTAGGGCGATGTTTCAGAATTGACCCCACCCGCTTTTACCCAAATTAAATCAGGGTAATGTCAGCAGCCGTCAGGTTCGGTCTGCCATTGAGTCTTGCCAGCGTAACTTCTCCGCCAGTAGTACCAACACCGTTAGAGTCAAATCCTAGTCGTCCGGTGCCATTTTCATAAAAGAGGAACGCCTGTGACGCGAGCGCCCCGGCTGGACCAAACTGGCCAGTGTACTCCCCGTTCTCAAGCACCAAGAACGACCTCGAAGAAAGTCGATTCGTACCTTCGACTGCTGACAAGCCGGGGAAACTGTTGAATTGCAAGATAAACTTGTCTTGACCTACCGTAAAATCGCCGATTTGGTCTATGTTAGTACCCACGGCGCCCTCGCCGAAGTTGTTGTAGTAGAAGCTGTCATTACCCGATCCGCCAATCAGGGTGTCAGCACCAGGCCCGCCGCCGAGAGAGTCGTTACCGTCGCCCCCGATCAAATAGTCGTTCCCAAAGCCGCCCAGCATCGTGTCGTTCCCGGCGCCAGCATTTAAGGTATCGTCCCCGAATCCTCCGAGGGTAGTATTGGATGTGTCGCCGAACAGTATGTCATCCCCGTTACCAGTCGTGATGACATCAGTGCCGTTGCCACCAATAATGAAGTTGCTGCCTAAGGTATCGGTAATCAAGTTGGCGACTGTGCCGGTAAAGGTGACGCCGCTAGCGTAGGAGATGAAGTCGTTACCGGCAACGTTGCCAATCACGCGATCGCGCTGGCTGCCAAAGATGATGGTGTCACTTCCCTCGCCACCGTTCATGAGGTTGGTGACGGTGAAGTTGCTGCTAGGAGTAGGAGCAGGATTGGTGTAGCCAATTAACAGATCGTTGCCCAGCGCGCCATCGAGAGTAATCAAAGCACTACCAGTACCAGCAAAGAAGGCCCTGGTAGCATTGATAGTATCGTTGCCATCTCCACCGGCTGCGTTAGTAAAGGTACCGCTCAGGCTGTCGTTGCCTTCACCGCCAATCATCGTATCGCTGGAGAAGGCAGCGACGATCGTGTCATTGCCCACTCCGCCGTCGAGCAAGTTGCGACCCGCGAAGCCGGGAAATGAACTGGAGGCGCCTACGCTCGAAATTACATTCGGCACCGACGCCGACACGATGAAGTCGTCGCCTGCACCTCCCAACGCAGTATCAGAAGTGGCAAAAACGTTGATCGTGTCGTTACCGTCGCCGCCCTCAAAGAAGTTTCTGCCGGCACCAAACTCGCCGATCGCCCCGGTGAGAGAATCGTTGCCGCCACCACCAATCAAGGTGGTTCTCTCAATTCCGATGGTGATCACGGCGGAAGTAAATGGGCTGCTTTGTGTACTGTTGGTAATGACTAAGATGTCGTCGTCATTATCCCCGGACAGGTAGCTGCTGCTTGCCACACCTCTTAGGGTGTCGTTGCCTCTACCGCCAAAGAGAGTGTCTCTTACATTGATACCTACAACTAAGTCGTCGCCCAAATCACCCCGCAAGTAGTTGCTGCCTTCATTGCCAGCGAAGCCAATACCCAAGCCACCCTGTAAAGAAAGGTTGTTGCCACCGCCTGCGATGAAGAAGCCGATCGCGTCATTGTCCTTACCGCCGTAGAGGGAATCTCCTCTCTGCGCCCCTCCGAGCATGGTATCTGCGCCCTGATTACCAAACATCAGGTTAGCTTCGACAGTACCTTGGAGGATGTCGTCTCCCAAACCGCCGGCCACGGTAGCGCGGGCTTCAGCGACTATGGTGTCCGAGCCTGCGTCGCCAAACAGCAAAGCCGGAGTGCGCTGGGATCTGATTGAGTCTTCGTCGTCGCCGCCGTATATGGTATCGTTCGGGCCAACTGAAACTAGAGTATCGTTATCGGCTTGGCCAAATATTAAGCTGCCGCCCAGGGTGGAAGTTCTAACGAAATCCGCCCCGGCTCCGGCGAATACTGTATCCGGGCCTAGTCCCGGAAGGTTTAAATCTAGTTGATTAGGATTGTCATCTAACGTTGTCATAAAGCTTCACTCCTCTACTTGTTGGTCATCGCTGGTGCGACTACAGACACTGCCTAGAACACCGAATGTTTGGATTCCGCTGTAGTTTAACCTGTTTGCCAGCCGCAAGTCTAGCCTACTGGCGTTAACCCTGTCTAGACTTTCTCCCTCGCGGACTTTTTGCTTGTAAGCTTTTATTTTCAAAGTCTTCACCCTTTAATAATCCTGGTGCACTGTCTCAGGTGCTCACGCTCAAGAAGACGCGGCTCATATTCTTAATGTTCCATTCTGGATTGGCGGTCGGGGATCGCGTCCAGGGGAGGAAATTAAAGATTAAAAAAGGCAGATCAGGGTGATCGGGAAGACAAGGGAAATTGGGAGATTTGTTACTTGGTAACAAGGCTTTGTGGCAATTTCCGGTTTTCCAGGCAGGGCCGTCATTTAATAATTCTGGCCCGGATTGAACTCGGTACCGCTCCGGGCTTTAAAAGTCTACGCCCCGCTTTAGTTCTACGCCCCGATCGCCGTAGTGTTTGTGACAGTATACCTCGGAGTGTACGCTTGCCAAGTCAAAGTAAGCGTGGGGTTTGTGGCAGCGCCCGGTGATTATAATTTCTGTATCCCGCGGCTTGCGTAGCAGGGCTTCTACGATCGGCTCTACTGCCAGCAGTTCTAAGTCTACTGTGGGATTGAGTTCGTCGAGAATAATCGTTTTATACCAGCCGCTGGCGATCGCACATTTGGCGATTTCCCAGCCGCGTTCTGCTTCTATGCAGTCTAGCTCTTGCTGTTGCCCCCGCCAAACTATAGCATCTCGGCCGCACCGCTGGTGGTCTACTAGCTGTGGATAGCTTTGCCGCAAAGCTGCGATCGCCGCATCTTCTGTATAACCGGTGCCACCTTTGAGCCACTGCACGATTAACACCCGGTGAGATTGGTCTTGACTGATACCCCGACCTATTGCCTGCAAAGCTTTGCCCAAAGCGCTCGTAGACTTGCCTTTCCCCGCTCCAGTGTATATTTCGATACCTGAAATATGATGCTCTGCCGCTGCGGGGTGATAGTGGGGCTTCATTTCTGAGTGCAAGTCGGCAATCTCCAGCAAAGCTTCCGGGGCCGCTCGGCCTGTGGCGATGACTTCTAAATATTCTGGTTTGTTTTTGAGGGTTTGGACTACTTCGTCAACTGGCAGCAAACCCAAGTCCAATAAGGGGTTTAGTTCGTCTAGTACCACGACGGAATAAAGTTCGCTGGCGATCGCTCCTTTGGCGATATCCCAGCCTCGCTGAGCTTCTGCGCGATCGAAGCGGGTGATTGCTTCGGCCCCAAAATATTCGGCTCTGCCGGTACGCACTTGGTCGATCAAGTGGGGAAATGCGCGTTGCAAGGCTTCTATTGCCCCGTCTTCGTCGTAGGAGCGGCCGGGGCCTTTGAGAAAGCGCAGCAACAAGACTCGCGTGGGCGAGTCAGAATTAATACCCAGCCCGATCGACCGCAACACTACTCCCAAAGCTGCCTGAGACTTGCCTTTACCAGCGCCGTCGTAGACGTGAATCTGGCCCGCGGCGCGTTCCGACCGGGATGAGGCTGTCCGAATACCAATGCCATTCCTTACCATAATCAGCAGTTGTTTGAGTCTGTAGCGGGGTGGGTATTCGATCGCGCGCCTTGAATGTTTAATTTTTCCATTCTCTTGGCGGATCTCAACAGATTATACGATAACTCCTAACGCCCAATCTTTTAAGCATCGATCTAACGCAATCAGGTGCTCAAACCTCCAGTTAAGATTATTCCGTTTGTGCTGTACAATTAAAATTTAACACGGGCTGATATACCTAAAAGCTTATGATTGCGAGTGTTTTCCCATTTCGGACTGTTTTGGTGCAAATTTTAATTATGTTTTTGGCGATCGCGATCGAATCGTGGTTTTTGCAAAAACTACTTAAACTTGGCCCCAAAACCAGCATTGAATATACAGCCATCCTCAATCTCTCTTGCACTTGTGTGGGCTGGTTAGTTTTCTTGGGCATTGAAAGCGTTCTTACCAAAGATTTACGGGAACAGCTTATCGGTTATATTTTATTAGGCAGAGGGGATAATGTTTACGCTCCAATAACTCTGATAGCACTCTCAGTATTAGCAGTAACTTTTATAGCTAAATGGCAGGGATTAGAATTCATAGAAAACATGGTTTCCGGCAATAAGAAAGCTTCCAAGCCTCAGTTTTTAGGGCCGCCAACCCTCACCCGCCGTGCTCCCAAAAGAACTTTTCAAGTAACTACCCAATTTGGGGGAATTTTAATCGCCCACACTGTTAGCAATGTCGTTATTTTAACCGTGTTGTTTTTGCAAAGCGTCTACTGAAATTTATGATGAAGCAATTTTTGGATGTCACTCAGCAACTCACTAAACTGACAAACAACCTTTGGGAAACCAATAAAAAAATCCAAAAGGCGATGATTCCGCCTAAAGTTGTCCACTGGAAGACTCCTTTACTGCTCAGCATCTTTTTAGCTTTGCTGACAGTGGCGACAGTCACTGACTGGCGGACGAGAACTCTGCTTTTTGATATGAGCTGGTTATTTTTTACACTTTCAATGGGTTTGCTGACCAGTCAGCAACCTTTTGTGATTAAAGGAGTAAGTCTGAGTCCGTGGGTGACAAGCATTTTAATTGGATTGTGGTTGCTGGTAAGATTGCCGTCGGATAGGAAGGAAATAGCATGGATATCCGGCCCAATTATAGCAGTAGTAGTTCTTGCTACAATAGAGGTTTGGAATAGCGAGTCAAAACGGGAAGGTATCAGGTCGTTGGTGCGCCCTCAGTTTGTGATGATTACTCTAGTTCACCTGCTGTTTTCCTGTTGGTTTGCTTTTCACTTTTTAATTCAAGGTTGGATACGACAGTACCCGAGCGTTTTATCCCAGGATTTGAGGCAAAGCGATTATGTGGTGACATTTCAACAGCCAACTATTAATCGCTCCCGAGGAGTTGTTATCCTCAATGCAATGGAGAGATACCTACAAAATGAAGCCCGCACAAAACCGTGGGCGCAGGTAGAGCAAATGTTAATAGATATGGACAACGAGCGGTTTTTTCTGCGGAATCAAGCCTTACAAACAACTGGGGTAGTCGCAGAAGATGCGAAGTGGGATGTCAAAACTTCGATCGTCCAAGGAGATTCCCGCTATCAGTTAGAGATGGAGGCAATTTGGCTGGGGCTGGTTTTTAGACCGGAAACATATTCGTTTACCAAATCTTGCGAGGTGTTCGAGATAGGCAATAGGGCGACTGTAACCTGCGGTGCCATCAAACGCTCTCAACCCGGACAGAAAAAAGATGGAACGGCGGGGGACAGTCAAGTTTGAGCTTGTCTCAGGCAGTTAGGAGAGTGTTCCCGAAGAAAGGGGAAGAGGGGGAGATGGGGAGAGTATCCGATCCCGAGAGGCGGAGATGGGGAGAGTGGGAGATGGGGGTGAATCTTCCCTCGAACCTCGGACTTCTTCCTTCAACATCCAATCCGTTAAATCCCTTAAATCCCCATTCGCTGCGCGTTGCCGAACTTCCTTTTTCCTTATATTAAAGTATTGATTGCGAAAGTTTCCAGCGGGTTAATAACTAGATGAATTTGAGAAGAATCTTGACAGTCGCGACCAATGTATTTTGGGAAGTAATTCGCGATCGCATCCTTTACTTAATTATTATTTTTGCTCTGTTGATGGGCGCCTCGGTACGGTTGATACCGGAATTGGCGGCGACAACCGAGAAGAAAATTATCTTAGATGTCGGTTTGGCTGCTATGAGCATTCTCGGTCTGATTGCCACAGTTTTTGTGGCTACCGGACTGGTCAACAAAGAAATTGAAAAGCGCACTGTTTATCTGTTAGTTGCTAAGCCGATAAGTCGGGCTGAGTTAATTGTGGGCAAGCACTTAGGGCTGTCGGCGGTGCTGGCGGTGCTTGTAGCAGCAATGACTGTTATCTATCTGGCTATTCTGAGTTTGAGCCGCATTCCTTTCCCTTTGGAAAGCATTTTAATCGCTTCGTTGTTTGTCTGGTTTGAGCTGTGTCTGATGGCTGGTGTCGGGATTTTATTTGGGGTTTTTAGCAGTTCGCTCCTGGCGACTTTACTGACATTTGGCGTTTATTTAATGGGACATTCGACGCGGGATTTAGTGGCTTTGGGCAAGTTAACTAAAAATCCTGGCCTTGAACAATTGATGATGGGACTTTATCTGGTTTTGCCGGATTTAGCCCGATTCAATTTGAGAAACGATGCTGTTTACGGACAAGTTCCTTACTTAGCAGGTTTGATTACAGATGCTGCCTACGGTTTGCTGTATGTGGTGCTGCTGCTGTCAATTGCGATCGCCATATTTTCCCGTAGGGAATTTTAAAACGCGCCTCCCCTACTTTTAAAAGTTTGAGTATATCTATCAAATTATCACGCTAAAATATCAAGGAGGCGCTCGCTCAGAAATCTCGACTAAAACTCAAACTTTTAATTGATCCCGAATAAGCTCTTCTGTATTTAAATAGTAGCTTTGGGCGGGCTTTTCTGCCCTCCCCACAAGATCGGAACTTACACATCGGGGCCCAGAAACCGGATTTGTTACCGAATCTGCGGTCTACAACGCCTCTTTTCGTAAAAAAAACCTCGTTTCTAAACAATCGTGCGTAAGCCCTAAAGATGTTGAAGAGAAATCACCCTGTAAATTAGATTGCGCTAGCTTAGCAGTAATAAAAAGTGAAATTATGTTAGTGGAAAAACTCGAACAATTAAAAGATATTTTCGCACAAATGGAACGGGCTTTGATTGCCTACTCCGGCGGAATTGACAGCACTTTGGTGGCCAAAATCGCTTTTGATGTGTTGGGCGATCGCGCTTTGGCAGTGACGGCAGTTTCCCCATCTTTACTGCCAGAAGATTTAGAAGATGCGCGCATTCAAGCAGCAGAAATTGGGATTGCCCACCAGGAAGTAGAAACTCAGGAAATGGCAAATCCAAATTACACTTCCAACCCGGTTAACCGCTGCTATTTCTGCAAAAGCGAACTGCACGATACTTTGAAACCGCTAGCACTAGCAAAGGGTTATCCTTATGTGGTGGATGGGGTGAATGCTGACGATTTAAAGGATTACCGTCCAGGGATTCAGGCGGCAAAGGAACGCGGCGCGCGATCGCCCTTAGCAGAAGTAGGAATCGCTAAATTTGAAGTGCGGCAGTTGGCAAAAGAATTGGATTTGCCTTGGTGGGACAAACCTGCTCAACCTTGTCTGAGTTCGCGCTTTCCTTACGGCGAAGAAATCACCGTTGGAAAGTTGCAAAGAGTGGGGCGCGCCGAACGGTATTTGCGACAGTTGGGACTGAAAAATTTGCGAGTGCGATCGGACGGAGATACGGCGCGCATTGAGTTACCCGCAGAAGAAATTCAGGAGTTTGTGCTAAATACGGATTTGCCTGCATTGGTGGCGGTGTTTCAGGAGTTTGGTTTTGTGTACGCGACTTTGGATTTGGAGGGGTTTCGCAGCGGCAAATTAAATCAGGTTTTGCAGCCGCAGTTGTTGCAGGCAAAAGGTTGATTAATTTTTCCCAATACAAAAATTTTTCATGATTGATGTAGTTTGGGACATCGACAAAGGGGAACAATGTCAATCGAACCTTTACCTTTGTTGATGTAACAACTTATACCTTTCAAGGCTCGAATTGTTAGGATTACAAGACTTACGCAAAAGTAACGTATTACTGTCGCCCAGCCAACTCAGTGATATCAACTCCGCTAGCCTCGGAATTAATATTACTCACAGTCAGGACACCGCGAGTGTCTAAGTCCCTACCCCCATTAATTGCAGGGACTTAGGCACTCCCGGTGTCCTCTATATCATTCCGATGCAACCGGAAACAATATAAAGTAATCTCAAACTGGTGTTGCTTAATCAGGGTATGAAAAAAATAACTTTAAAATCCAAAAGCTTTATGGATACTGGTTTCTATGACGCACATATTTAACGTTTCATACCGTAAATCAGCAACGCCTAGGATGTTTGCCGTAGATTTGGGATGTGCCATGTAATAGCAAATCCGGTTTTAATACCCCCTTTATTTCTTAGTCCCCCTTTGCTCGGACGAAAGTTTGACTCTATGCAGCGGTTTCAACCGCCGATTCATAAAGAGGGCGACTAACTTTCAAAGCCCGAGTCTTATCAAGGAGTAGTTGGCTGAATTTGCTGTGGCTGCATTTGCTGCAGCTGATTTTGGAGCAGAAGTTGCTGCTGGATCTGAAGTTCCCGATTGTCACGATCTATTTCCCGCTGTCTGTCTTCACGTTGCAGTCTTCTGTCTTCTTCTTCCCGCAGTCTGTCTAGACGTTGTTGCTCTCTTTCTAGCAGTCTGTCTTCAGCTTGCCGCTGTCTGTCTTCACGTTGTAGCTCTCTTTCTAGCAGTCTGTCTTCCCGTTGCTCTTGTCTGTCTTGACGTTGTTCGCGAAGCTGTCTGAGCTGATTTCGCCGCTCGAAATCTCCTCCCAAAAATAAGTTTTGAAAAGCGTTGATAGTTGCTTGAAACCCAGTAAAAACGCCGCTAACAGCGCTGAACCCAGTTGCAACTCCGGCGATCGGCTGCAAGAATGTGCTGATATTGTCTGCTACCCTAGTATAGCCCGATCGCGCTACGAGAATCACATCGTTGTTGCGGAGAGTTGGGTTATTATTAGGATTCAACCCTTGAGCAAAATCTACCTCGATCGTGCGGCGAGAAACAGTACCGTTGGGGTTCAAACGCAATAGTTCTACCTTGTCTTTTTTAGCCCGCAATTGATTGAAACTGCCTGCGGTCAGCAAAGCTTGGTGTAGGGATGTACTAGGCCGCACCTGCAAAGCCCCAGGCCTAATTACTTCTCCTACAATATTGATGCTAATCGCGTTCGGAGAAAAACTGCTATTTGCGACTTGAGAAACTTCAGCCAAGTCTACAGTAGCCGCAGTCGGGATAATTACGCTATCTCCTTCTTGCAGCAAAATATCTTGAGTTGTGTCGCCTTTTTGCAGCAAATCCCACAGATTTACCATGATAGTTTGTTCGTTGCCACCTCTGACTCGGCGGCGGATTTGCACGCGGCGAATGTCAGCTTCTGTAGTGATACCACCAGCAATTTTCAGTGCTCTAGTTATTGTTGGTAAGCCCACAACTGCTCCTTGCTGTTGGTCGATAGATACAAAACTCAACTCTGTTTGTTGGTTGCTCGATCGCACATCCGAAGCAAATACAGTATAAGGCCCCGGCCGGTTTACTTCCCCGACAATTACCACGCCAATTGGTTTAGTAATATCAGCGGAAAAATTAGCACTGGCTCTTTGACGAACTTCTTGAGTATTCAGGGCCCTTGCTGTCGGTACAAAAATTGTATCTCCATCTCGAATGGTAACGTCTTGACGCAAATTTCCCGTCTCTAAAAAATCCTGCAAATCTACAGTAGTAACTTGCTCCGGCCCGCCTCTGCGGGGACGGCGAATTTGGACATTTCGCATATCTCCTGCTGATGTCACCCCTTGTGCAAGTTGCAGCATTTCCATCAAAGTCGGGAATTTTACTCCTCCTCCTTCTCTAGTGGGATTAATCTTGTAGGAACCCGGGCGAGTAACTTCACCCGCAAGACCTATATTTAGGGGGCGAGCGACGATCACAGTCACCGTAACAACGGGAACATTGATGAAGGGTTCGTATCGCTGGGTAATCACGTTAGCGGCTTGTTGCAGCGTCAACCCTTGAATTGAGACGCTGCGAATGATTGGCAAATTGAGCGTCCCGTCAACTAACACTTGATATTCTTTGCTGAATTCAGGGACGCCGAAGATATCTAAAGCAATGCGATCGCCCGGGCCTAAAGTATAAGCTGCTTCTGGTGTCAGCGAACCAGAATTGCCACTCGCCGGCAAACTCGAACCCGGAAGAGGCGGCGGCGGTACTCTCGGCCTGTTTGGGTTAGGAGTGCCTGCAGGAGTTCTGACGGCAGGCAACTGAGCTATACTGGGCAGCGAACTGCTTAGCACCAGGAGTGCTGACAAACTCAGACTTGTAGCGGTTTGAATGGTATGTTTCATCTTTCTTCCCTGGTTGCAGCCTGCCAATGAACGAGAGCAATTTAGCTAGTTGATTTTAGTTTATTTTCCCTGCTGTCCAGTGTAGCCTCGCTTCGCTGCAAAATCCACAGGTGGAAGCATAAAAATTGTGCGATCGCACTTAACTATTTTGCACCTTGTTTGTAAAGAAACTGTAAAGCCCGCCAACTGTTATCAGGATTAGGATCTCGTTTGAGCAAAATTCTTCATACATAACTCGGGATACAAATCAACCCGCCAAAGAAATGGATAAAAAAAACGCCCTGATTTGAGGTAAAATGTTAAATAATTCTCTCTGCAGGACAAAGACAAGTGTCGCTAAAACTGGATCAAGTAATTCCCTGGGGACGCTGCTTGGATGAATACATAGGAATGTTTAGCTTGACATCAAGTGACCTCAAGCTAAACATTCTTGATTGTGCCGCCGGCCCGGCAAGTTTCAATGCCGAAATGACTCGCCAAGGTAAAAACGTAATTTCTTGCGATCCAGTTTATCAGTTTACTGCGGTGGAAATTGGCGATCGCATCCAAGAAACATATCAAACTGTCATTGATGGGGTTAAGGCAAATCTAGACGGCTATCTGTGGAACAATTTTGAATCGCCGTACCAGCTAGGCGAAGTGCGAATGAAGGCGATGCAGGAATTTTTAGAAGATTTTCCCTCTGGTTTGCAGGAAGGCCGCTACATGACTGCTGAGCTGCCAGTTTTGCCTTTCGAGAACGGTCAATTCGATTTAGCTTTGTGCAGCCATTTCTTATTTGCTTATTCTCACCTACTTTCGGAAAAATTTCATCTGGAAGCAATTACAGAAATGTGTCGGGTTGCGAAGGAAGTCCGGGTATTCCCTCTATTGCAGAGTTTTAGCGGGGAGGAATCCGATCACTTAAACCCGATCGTCACCGAATTGAAAAAGAGAAATTTTAGTGTAGAAATTCAAGAGGCTCCCTACGAATTTCAAAAAGGCGGAAATAAGATGCTGCGAATTAGCAAAAAAAGCTCAGCCGAAAAGTAAGCATAACTTATTCTTCGGGAAGGGAAACCAAATAACAGCCATTAATTCGCCAACTCTTATCAAACTGTTTTTCCATGAGATAAATGGCTCTGATGGGGATACCTTCCGAGTCCAGCAACAGCACCGGCTGAGCGGGAATCCCTTCTACAGTGCCGAGGTTTTCAAATAATACCGAGCGCGGACGGTAGACAGCTTCATAGGCAATTTTTACCATGTGCATAAAGTTTTCGGCTGTGCGAAACTGCTGCTGAATTCCGGGACTGGCGAAGGAAAAAGCGAGCGCAGCATCGTCTTTTTGAAATGCTTGCAGTTGCTGTTCTACGACTGAGCGAATGGTAGCGCGATCGCTTTCACTGATGAGCATATTTTTAATGATTTGTCAAGAGATGCGAGTGTCGAATAGTTACTATTATAGCGCTCCCACTTAAAGGCGATTTTGTTGCGGGATGGCTGGGAAGCTGTCAGGGCGATCGGGGTTTATTTAAACCCCCGGCGGACTACAGACATTAGCGGTAAAATTGGTTAAAGACTTTAAGAATTGTCAAAATGCTAAGCAGCGCCGCATTGAGGAAAACAGGGTCTGGGTGGGAATTTGCCAATGAAGAAGCCTTAGAGGATTTTGTCGAAGTTCACTTGCAAAGTTTGCTCGGTTTGACGGTCATCAAGCGGCAATTCACTGTCAACGAGCAAAGATGCGATATTATAGCGGTGGACGAGAATAAACGGTTAGTTGTGCTGGAGTTGAAAAACGGCGAAGATAGATATGTCGTTCAGCAGTTAACCCGTTATTACGATGCTTTGTTGGAACACAAACCTTTTGCCGATCGCGTGGATTACGATCTACCAGTTCGCTTAATAGCAATTGCGCCAAAATTTCACAGAGAGAATTTTACCGACAGGAAATATCACGGGCTATTTTTTCAGTTTTTGCAATTTGCGATCGTTCCTGACGGGGAAAAATTATATTTACAATTGAAAGATGTAGATGCCGAATATATTGCACAAGTAGAGATTACATATCAAGAAAGAGAAAGCACAGAGAACATACCCAGTCCACCCAAAGCACTTTTGAAACTTTTGAGTAATTGCGAGCTTAGTCAACAGCAAGAAATATTAAAAACTAGGCATAAGCTTCTCTGTTTTGATAAGCGGATGGAAGAAGTTGTGTCGGCTGGCAGTATCAAGTATGGAAATAGAAATAGTAAAAATAGTAAATTCTGCGCTGAGTTGTGTTCGGATAGTAAAGGAAGTATAATCTTATTTCTGTGGTTGCCCTTAAAAGGTCTGACAAGTAAAACTCTTAGCAGAGCAAGAATCTGGAGTGATTGGGATGGCAATGCTTTGATAGAGGGCTACGTGTCAAGCGGAATTGGTGCTAAAGTTAGCTCTAACAAGAAGGTAATAGCTAATCAAACAGAAAAAGTAAAGCTCAACATAACAAATATCCAACAGTGGCAACAAAATTATAGATATACTTATTTTAATGAAAAAAACTTGATAGAGTATATTAACAGCGCCATTAAAATTATTCAAAAGTCGGCGGTATCTAAAATTTTCACTTATGAAGAGATGAAGTATATAGATTTAGCTAAAGATGTGAAAGAGGTTTTTATTAAAATGAACATTGCCCACCGATATCCGAACATCTTAGAAACTATAGACGAGTTAGACAAGCGCGCCTGTAAATTTAGTTCAGGTCAATTAATTGATTTAGCCCTGCAAAAATGGCTGGAAAGACTTTAAGGGGAAAAATACGATCGCGCCCCATCGCCCCTTGCCAAATCCACTATCCATCTGCGTCTATCTGCGTGCATCTGCGGTAAAAAAAATCTCATCAATAGCTTCGCAACAAATCAAATTAACAAACTTTGATATAATATTACACCTAGAAGCCAAACTCAAACCAACTCATGCCACAAACAGTCTGGATCGCACGACACGGAAACCGCATCGACTTCGTTAACCCCGACTGGTTTCTCAGCGCAGAACGCCCCTATGACCCCCACCTTTCCGAAGACGGTCACGTTCAAGCCAAACAACTCGCCAATCGCCTCAAAGGTGAAGGAATTTCTCATATTTTTGCTTCCCCTTTTCTGCGAACTGTCCAAACAGCAAATCACGCGGCCGAAGCTCTCGATTTGTCAATTAAACTAGAGTGGGGACTGTGCGAATGGCTGAATCCGGAATGGATGCCAGAAATGCCAGAAACTGAGTCGGTCGAAGCTTTGTGCAAGCGTTTTCCCAGGATTGATGCTTCCTACAAAGGCGGTATTGCTAATTATCCCGAAACTGGCGAAGCTTGTTTCAAAAGGGCGGGGGAAACTGCTAAACGCCTCGCGGCTGAGTTTCCTGAAGATATGTTATTGGTAGGTCACGGTGCGTCGGTTTTAGGAACTGCGATCGGGCTGGCTGGCTGTGTTGAAACGGAAATTAACGCTTCTTTGTGCTGTTTGGTGAAAGTGGTGCGGGGTGAGGGAGAATGGTCGATCGCACTTAATGGCGATACTTCTCACCTGAGTGACTCTGAAACGGTGATCCGGTTTAATTAAAGTTAGATTCGTGCGAAAAATCGCATTTTATGCTATGTGTGTAAGGTGCGCGGCAGAAGAGCACCCTACGTTAATCTGATTAGTCCGAATCTGGGTGTTATTGTTTAATCTCGATCGCAAATTTTAAATCTCAAATCTCAAATCGGTATGGCTGGACACAGTAAGTGGGCGAATATTAAACGCCAAAAAGCTAGAGTTGATGCGGTTAAAGGCAAGGTTTTTGCTCGAATATCTCGCGAAATTATTGTCGCGGCCCGCAGCGGAGTTCCCGATCCCGCTGGCAATTTTCAACTGCGGACGGCTATTGAAAAAGCCAAGGCGGCAGATATTCCTAATGAAAACATAGAAAGGGCGATCGCCAAAGGTGCCGGCTTAGCGGGGGGAAGTTCCGAATTAGAAGCTATTCGCTACGAAGGTTACGGCGTTGGCGGGGTTGCTATTCTAATTGAAGCGCTGACAGACAATCGCAACCGCACAGCCGCTGACTTGCGAGAAGCTTTTACTAAAAATGGCGGCAACTTGGGCGAAACTGGTTGTGTGGGCTGGATGTTTGAGCACAAAGGGGTTTGTACTGTACGCGGCCCGATTGATGAGGAACAATTGTTTGAAGCGTCGCTAGAGGCGGCTGCGGAATCTTATGATTTGATATTAATTGATGAGGATACTGAAGGTGCAGAGGTATTTACAAGTGTGGCTCATTTGGAACAACTGGCTGATGTTTTGAAACAAAAAAAATTTGCAGTTTTGCAGTCGGAAACTCGCTGGATTCCAAGCAATACAGTGGAAATAGACACTCCTGAAAAAGCTCGATCGCTCCTTAAGTTAATGGATGCACTGGAAGATTTGGATGATGTGCAAAGCGTGACAGCTAATTTTGAAATGACAGATGAATTGATGTCTTCGGTCATGGTTTAATGGTTGAAAGATGAGGGATGGGGAGCGCCCTGCTGGCACTGCAAAAGACAAAAAATCGCCAGCGGGACGATCGCGCTACACTATTACCAGGAAACGAATCCCTATCTGTACGCGAGTGGGGAGTGTCAAATCCAACGCATTGCTGAAAAAGCTGCAATGAAAACGTCACCCCAAAGTAAAGCCATGCTAGATAACAACCAAAGCAAAAGAGACAGCACCCACTCACAAGAAGTTCTCTCAGTAACCGAAGTAGCAGAAACCAAGGATCGATCCAAATCGGAGGTGCAGGCTGAACCAGGGGATAAATCCAATTGGTTCGGTTCGGTGTTCGGAGCCGTCTCTGCAACGGCGAGTGCGGTAGGGAATGCGGTAGGGAATGCCGGAAGTGCGATTGTTAATACGGCGAGTGCGGTAGGGAATGCAGCAGGAAGTGCTGGAGATGCGATTGTTGTTAATACCGCGAGTGCGGTAGGCAATGCCGGAAGTGCGATTGTTAATACGGCGAGTGCAGTGGGGAATGCAGTAGGCAGTGCTGGAGATGCGATTGTTGTTAATACCGCGAGTGCGGTAGGCAATGCCGGAAGTGCGATTGTTAATACTGCGAGTGCGGTAGGGAATGCGGTAGGGAATGCCGGAAGTGCGATCGTTAATACCGCGAGTGCGGTGGGGAATGCAGCAAGCAGTGCTGGAGGTGAGATTGTTGTTAATACCGCGAGTGCGGTAGGCAATGCGGTAGGCAATGCCGGAAGTGCAGCACTCCAATTTCCCAATTTTTTGGATTCAGCCCTCGGTTTGATTTCCCAGAGTCCTATCCTGAAAAAACTCACTGAAAATTTCAAAATTGATTGGTTAGTCAGTGCGATCGATAAAGTTGATGTAGTGACTGCCGAGGGGCAAGTTCGAGAGTTGCAGCGCCAATATCCTCACGAGAAACCTCAAGAAATCGCACATCGCTTAATGGTGGAAAAAGCCTTGCTAGCTGCAGGAAGTGGCTTGGTTAGCAGTTTAGTTCCGGGCGCAGCTTTGGCATTAGCTGGCATGGATTTAGCGGCAATGACGGCGTTATCCGCCGAGTTGGTTTATCAAATAGCTGCCGCCTATGGAATGGATTTGCAATCGAGCCATCGCAAAAAAGAAGTTGTCGCTATTTTCGGTTTATCCTTGGGGAGCAATTTAGCGATCGAAGCTGGAGTTAGGCTTGTCAGCAATATTCCCTTGGCGGGTGCGGTGATTAATGCTAGCGCCAGTGCGACAATGATTTACGCGCTGGGATACGGTGCTTGTCGGTTTTATGAAGCGCATCTCGATTCCTCGAAAATCGAAACCAAGCTCGAAGATTTACGAGAAGTCTTGCAAGCGGAAAGTGAGCAATATTTAGAGAAAGCGATCGCACAAGAAACGGTGATGGATTGGATTTTGGTGTATGTCGTCTATACCACCCAAAAATTCACCCGATGGGATGAGTTATTACCCCAATTACAAGCTGCCAATTTAAATCCCAAGTCTTTAGCTGAGATTGAAGCTGTGAAAAATAAGTCTAAATTGCCTCCCAAGTTGGATATTTTACTCGAACAACTCGAACTCGACTTTGCCGAACCACTTTTAAAGCGATGCACTGAGATGATCGAGGCTGACGGTGAAATTAATGAACAAGAGGGGAAAATTTTGCTGACAATTCAACGGGCTGTTTTGAGCAAAAGAAAGCAAGCTCAAAAGCAAGCCTAGCCAACTTCTATCTAGAATGGGGTATCGGAAGCCACTGAAGCACAAACTGAAGTCTAAGCTAGATCACAAACTCCCCCGTGGGTTAACGCCCGGAAATGTCAAATCCAATGCTCATAAACTGGCTCAAGCGAATGGGGTACAACTCTGGGACGATAACAGTTAATTGATTTAGTGATTCGAGCTAAAAAATAAGGTATCTATTAACCAAGAATCCCAGTCTCTGAAAGAGCGGGGAGTGTCATTTGAAACACAAAAACTTGGCAGTTTTGCAGTCGGAAAATCGCTGGATTCCGAGCAATACAGTGGAAATAGACACTCCTGAAAAAGCTCGCTCGCTCCTTAAGTTAATGGATGCACTGGAAGATTTGGACGACGTGCAAAGCGTGACGGCTAATTTTGAAATGACAGATGAATTGATGTCTTTGAGTATGGTGTAACGATCTAAATCACCAGATTTTTGCCATCCGCAAGACAAATCCCGGTAACTCTGGATCTGTGCTGACTGTTTCAGGATTATCTAAGATTTCAGGTTCGCGATCGGGACGGTAGATGTAGACTTTTCTGTTTTTGCGATCGAGCAAAAAGCCGAGCGATAAACCGTTGTCAATATATTCTTGCATCTTGTTTTGCAATGCCTTGAGAGTGTCACTAGCAGACCGCAATTCAATCACAAAGTCTGGACAAATCGGTGCGAATGAGGCTTTTTCTTCTTCAGTTAAGGCATTCCAGCGCTCTAGTTTAATCCATGAGGCATCGGGGGAGCGGGTTGCTCCATTCGGCAAGGTAAAGCCGGCACTGGAGTCAAACGTTTCACCCGTGCCATCTTGTTCTGCCCAGTTCCCCAATTGTAGGGCAATCTTACCGTTTCGATTGCCTGTATCTGAAAAAGCGGGTGACATAATGATAACTTCCCCACTCGCTGTACGCTCAATTCTCAAATCGCGATTAACTAGACAGAATTCATAGAACTGTTCAACAGTCATCGATTGGATCGCAGGGAAATTGACCGTCAGTGGGACGCTTTCGGTTTGAATTAGCAGCGTCGTCATAGTTTTTCTTCAGTTGGTGCAGGGGTGATAGAATACCTGGAGCTTACACTATTTTAGCTTGGCGATCGAAAGTCTTAGTCGATCGGGGAATCGGATGCTTGTATCCGTTTTTGGGCGGGGTCAATAATCTTTTTTCCCAGTCAGCAAATAAGTAACCATGTATCCCTTGCCCTTAACTTGAATGGCGCCGCGCTTCTGAAAAGTATATTTATCTTTTAATAGCTGGTAGGTTTCGGTGGTGACTTGAATGCAGCCAGTAATCCCGTGGGATTCCATGCGCGAAGCAATATTTACTGTGTCGCCCCAGAGGTCATAAATAAACTTTTTTAAGCCGATGACGCCGGCAACGACAGGGCCACTGCTAATCCCAATCCGAATGCTGAAAGGTTCCGAATGTTCTAAACTCAGGAGCCGAATTTCGTGCAGCATATCGATCGCCATGTTCGCAACCGCCTCGGCGTGATCCTCTCGGGGCGTCGGCAAACCGCCGACAACCATGTAAGCGTCACCAATAGTCTTAATTTTCTCCAAACCGTGGCGATCGGCCAAGTGGTCAAAAGCCGAAAAAATATCGTTGAGCACTTCCACCACCGCCGTCGCTGAAATTCTCGACGAAAGCTCTGTAAACCCCACAATGTCGGCAAACATCACAGTTACTTCCGCAAAACTTTCGGCGATATTGTGTTCATTGTCCTTCAAACGCAGGGCGATCGCTGCCGGCAAAACGTTCAGCAGCAGTTGCTCGGATTTAGCTTGTTCGAGTTCCAACTGTAGGTAAGCAGCCTGCAACTGTTCGGCTTGGCGAATTCTTTCTCGGGCTAGCTTTTCGATTTGGGCGGTGCGGCTCAAAGATGTCAGCATATATGTCACCGGAATCAGAGTCCACAGCATCCCCATCGTCAGAGTTCCCCAAGAGCGCCAGTGCTTGCGAATCCTGCGAATTTCCGGCGTTGCAGACACGTACATAGACCACTGGCGGCTGCTAATTTTCAGCCGCCTTCTGCAAGCTGTATAGTTCGGGCCTGGATTGTCAAGAATCGGGCAGTTTTGCATCAGGGCTCGGTCAACAGTGGCTGATGCTGGAAGGACTTGTTGGCTCGCGGATTGGAACTGCACCGCAAATTGCTGAATTTGGGGCTCAGCAGGGAGATTTTTGAGAACCGGGTTGCCCGTTTGGGGTAACAGCGACGGTGCTTCTTGCTTGTCTGGAGCCTCGCTAACGAGATAAATATTGAGGTAGTCGGTATTGCGTCCTTTTAAAGAGGTTTGGAAAATATCTTTGCCTCGAAATACGCCCAGAACAAATCCTTGTAGCAGTTGGCGACGGGATTCCAGGGTAGTGGGTTTACTGCTGTTTTCGTAAATCGGAACTATGGCCAAAAGACCCAGTTCCGGGGAATTGCCCTGAGTTAGGCCGATGTAGTTGGTGATAATCATTTCCCCTGTATCGCGCCCTCGATCGAGCGCGACGCGGATTTTTGGGTGGGAGGCGAGGTCAAAGCCCAATACTGTCTCGTTTCCGGCTGTTGGTTCGACGTAGAAAGCCGGGAAGTATTCGGAACGCTGGAGGGCCTTGCGGAGTTCTCCTCGCGGGCCGCGCTCTGTAATCTCGAAGCTGGGCTCTGTTTCGGTTCTAGCTTTGGTTTCGTAGTTGCGCCGCTGCGAATTCGGGACGCGGGGAGCCCAAGCTAGGAGTTGCAGGCTGGGGTGGACGGATAGGGGCCGGGCGACAAACCGGGCAAAAGAGGAACGCTCGACGGCGCTGAAGGCTTTCATGTAGTCGCTGAGGGCTAGAACAGTATCTAAGTCGGAGTTGAGCTGGCGTTCGATGCCGATCGAAATATCGTCGATGCGACGCTGCATTTCGTAGTCGCGGCGCTTGTCTTCCCAGTCCCAAACCAAGGCGAATGCCAGAACCGACAGTCCGACACCCAAAGCCAGCGTCAACCCGGCTGGAATGTAGCGAGACCAGGATAAAGGTAGTTTTTTCAGCATAATTGCCTAGCGAATAAGGGCAGCAGATTAGCACACCGCTGAGTGCGATTTGTTCCGGCCTCTGAGTGCGGTTAATTCAAAACCCTGATAACTCAAGCACCGACGGCAATTGGGAATTAAAAGTTAGATATTTAAACTTTTAGATTAATGGACGATCGCTCAGCAGGGGATTTCAATCCAGAATTCCGCTCCCTGGCCGGGCGCTGAGATGCACCGCAGGCTTCCCTTATGTTTTTCTACCACAATCTGATGGCTGATGGATAATCCTAAGCCGGTTCCAGCCCCTACGGGCTTGGTGGTGAAGAACGGGTCAAATAGCCGCTTGCGAACGTCTTCGCTCATTCCCGGGCCACTGTCGGCGATGCAAATTACAATGCGATCGCAATCACTGAGCTGGTTTTTACTGTCGCTTTTCAGGTCAGCTTTTTTCATGAGGGTGCGAATCACGATCGTCCGAGGTTGCGGTTGGCTTTCTAAAGCGTCGATCGCATTGCTGATAATGTTGAGAAATACCTGGTTTAACTGCCCCGCACAACAGTGAATTTTCGAGATTTTTCCGTATTCTTTAATAATTTCAATCCGGCTTTTTTTACTTCCATGATGCAATCGGTGCTGCAAAATTAACAGCGTACTGTCAATTCCTTCATGAAGGTCTACCAACTTCATTTCTGATTCATCCAGTCGCGAAAAATTCCGCAGCGATAACACAATTTTACTAATTCTTTCTATTCCTACTCTCATGGAGTTTAGCATCCTGGGCAAGTCTTCCTTCAGGAAATCGAGCTCTAAGTCCTTAACTTTTTCAGAAATCTGAGCAACTGGAAACGGGTAGCATTCCTGGTAGAGATTCAATAGCTCTATTAAATCGTGAAAATAGTTGTATGTGTGAGAAATATTGCCGTTAATAAAAGTTGCGGGATTGTTGATTTCGTGGGCGATGCCAGCCACCATCTGACCGAGACTCGACATTTTTTCGGATTGAACTAATTGGATTTGAGCGTGTTGTAGCTGTTCGTAGGCTTCTTGCAATTGGGTTGCTTGTTTTCTCAATTGAGATTCTGAAGCTTGGAGTGCTGCGGCGGAAATTTTGCGGTTAGTTATATTTTCAATCATCCCTAATTTGTAAATAGCTTTTCCTTCGGCGTCTCGAATCAAAGTAGCTGTCACGTTTACCCAAACAATTTTACCTGTAGCGGCAAGCTGGCGGATTTCAATTTGATAGCTATTAGTTTCTCCCCGCTCAAGATAATGAGCAACTTCGAGGTTTTTTGAATAATCTTCGGGGTGCCCAAGTTCTATAAATGTTTTGCTCAGCAATTCTTCGGCGGTATATCCCAGCATTTCGCAGTAAGTTTTATTGACTCGCACTAACTTGTTATCGTCTAAATTGGCTAAGTAGATAGCGATGGGTGCATCTTCAAAAATTGTGCGAAATAGTTCCTCGCTGGCCCGGACTTGAGCTGCTAGGGAAAGCCTATCTGTGATGTCTTCAAACGTAGACAAAATGCCGACCACATTGCCGGAATTGTCGTGTAAAGGTATTTTATTTGTATCCAGACAGCACTGGGTGCCGTCGGCTTGCATTTTGGATTCTATGATGTGATATTCTGGGGTGTTTGTTGCCATAATGTGACGGTCGCAGGCTCGAAAAATTTCTGTTTCTTCGGGCTTCCAAGGCATATCGAAGTCGGTGAGACCAGCGATTTCACTGGGGTGATTGAAACCTGCGACTTTGGCAAAGTTTGTGTTGCCTCCCAAGTAAACTAAATCTCGATCTTTCCAGGCAATTAACTGAGGAATGTTGTTGATTACCGACCACAGCATATTTTGGGATGTTTGCAAGGCTTCCGTGCGTTCTAAAACACGCTTTTCAAGTTCTTGATTGGCTTGTTGCAGGGCCATTTTTGATTCGCTGAGGGCTATTTCTGCTAGCTTGCGATCGCTGATGTCGATTGTCACCCCTTCCCACAGTATATCGCCCCCAGGTTGCGCTTCCGGGCGGGCAATGCCGCGAATCCATTTTACTTTTCCAGATCCGGTTACGATCCGCCCTTCATATATCCAAGGTTTTAAAGTTTCGCCGGAAATTGCGACTGATTCTAAAAGGACTTTTAGGTCTTCTGGATGCACCGTTGACCACATTAAATCCGAGTTTTCTTGAACTTTTTCTGGATCTAATTCGTAGAGTTCCCAACAGCCTGAACTGACATAAATGAATTCATCGGAACCGTCGGGATGCAGCAAGTATTGATAAATCATTCCCGGCACGTTGGCGGCCATTTTTTGGAATCTGGCTTCGCTTTGCCGCAGTGCTGATTCTGCAAGTTTGCGATCGCTAATGTCAATCAACAAGCCGTCCCAAATAATGTCATCTTTCTCGCCGGGTTCTGGCCGGGAAGCCCCGCTAACCCACTTAATCCGATCGCCCGCAAAAACAAATCTGCCTTCCCACCGCCAAGGCTCTAAAGTTTTAGCAGAGATAGCAAGAGATTCCTGGAAGCTTGGCGCATCCTCTGGATGAATCATTTCTATAGCGGGAATAGCTGAATTTTGGAGCACCTGTGGTTCTAATTCCCAGAGTTCGCGGCAGCCGGAACTGACGTAGGGGAATGACGTAGTGCCGTCTGCTGCTAACTGAAATTGATAAATCATTCCCGGAACGTTGGCGGCTAGTTTTTGAAACCTCGCTTCGCTTTGCCGTAGTGCTGTTTCTGCTTCTACGCGAGCGGTAATATCGTAAAATGCCGATAAAATTGCTGCTTCGCCGTTAAAATTAATCGAGCGCATCGACATTTTCACCCAAAACAAACTGCCGTTTGCTTTCCTAAGGCAGATTTGTTCGCTGTCGCTAAAACCGTTTTGTTTGACTAATTCTATCAATTGACGGCGGTCATTGATATTGGCATAAAGTTCAATTTTTTTGCGTCCGATAAGTTGTTCGGAACTCAAACCTAAACTTTCCCCGAGGGCAGGATTTGCATACAAAATAACGCTGTCTTCTAGGCGCGTAATTGACATAGGAACTGGAGTCACAGTGGCGATCGCCCGCAATCTTTCTTCGCTTTCTTGCAGGGCTGTTTCGGCTGCTACTCTTTTGCTAATATCGTTCTGAACTCCGATAAAATGAGTTAATTTTCCCTCGTTGTCTAGGATGGGTGAAACGATTAATTCGTTCCAAAAAGGAGTTTTGTCTTTGCGATAATTTTTTAGAACTACCTGAATTTCCGTTCCTGCTCGCAAGCTGCTGCGGAGTTTATCTAATTCGGCCCGATCTGTATCGGGGCCCTGCAAAAACCGGCAGTTGCGTCCAATAACTTCTTGGGCACTGTAACCGGTCAGTTTCTCAAAAGCAGGATTGCAGTAGATAATAGGTATGTCAGGCCTGCGAGCATCCGCGATGAGGATACTGTTGCTCGAAGCTGCGATCGCCCGCTCTAGGAGAGACAGGTGGAAAGAGTCTGTTGTCATCTGTGGCAATATCCAAATTCCCAGGGAGGGGACAGAACAATAAAAATTTATAAATAGCTTGAGCCATTCTTATTCTATAATTTTATTTTCAATTTAGCTTTTTTAACAAAGTCAGCAGCCCACAAAAGCCGACGAGGGAGACGACTAATACCATTTTAGATTTTAGATTTTAGATCGGCAATGACTGATTCCATTATGGTTTGGACTACGCGCAGACAATTGCCTTCTTTGTGGAAATGACGACTAATACCATTTTAGATTTTAGATTTTAGATCGGCAATGACTGATTCCATTATGGTTTGGGACACGGGCAGACAATTGCCTTCTTTTGGGGAATTTAGTATAACCAAAGACATTCGGCACTTATCCAGAAAACAGAAGGTGAAAATAGCGAAGGGGGAAAGAAAACAGAAGGTAAAAATACTGATATTTTCAACTTTTTTTCTTCTCCTCCTTCCATCCGGCTCGTCAACCCTTTTAAATTGACAAGCTGATGGAAGAACCCTGAGCAGTTTTGCTTACTTCAATCCTGGCTTGAAAAGCTTCTTTCAGGTGGGGCATATGGGTAACGGTGAGGATGCAGGCGAAGTCGGAGGCGATCGCATTAATTGCAGCAATCAGCCGATCGCACCCTTCAGCATCCTGAGTTCCGAATCCCTCATCAATAATCAACATTTGCAAAGCCGTGCCCGCCCGCTGAGACAGCAGTCTCGCCAGCGCCAGCCGAATCGCAAAATTAATCCGAAAAGCTTCACCGCCCGAGTAAGTTTCGTAGGCGCGAGTACCGCGAGCATCAGCAATTAAAATGTCTAAAGTGTCAATCAATTTAGTTGCTTTTTTAGAAGCAGCAGCCCGCTGAGTAATAAATTGAACGTGCAATTGATTCGCGCTCAATCTCGACAATATCTGATTGGTTTCAGCTTCAAGTTGAGGCAAAACATTTTCAATCATTAAAGCTTGAATGCCGTTTTTGCCAAAGGCTTGACCCAACTCTTGATAAACTCGCTGCTGGCGTTTTGCAACTTGCATTTGCTCTTTTTGAGCTACTAGCTGAACTTGCAGAGTTTCTAGATTTTGTTGCTGCTGCTGGAGGCGTCCGAGACTTCCCAAATGTTGGTCTAGCTGCTGGCGACGGCGACTGATTTGCTGTTCGATCGCGCTTATGCGGGCTGTGGGATCGGGATATTCTTGCAATTGCTGGTTCATCGCGGCAGTTTGAGCGCTGACAGCTTGCAAATCTCGATCGCGCACGGCGATGGAATTTGCTATTTCATTAACGCGCTGCAGCACTTGCGGGTACTGCTGAGTTGCCGCTCGCAGTTTTTCGGCGCGGGCGATCCAAAACTGCGATCGGCGCATTTCGCTGCGGACGTGTTCGTGCTGTTCCAATTTATAGCCAACTTCCGCAATGTATCTATCTAAAGACAGAATTTGCTGCTGTATTTCCGAGCTATTTTTTTGCTGTTCTAACTGTTGCTGTACTGTGGCTAATTGAGTTTGCAAATCCGGGCGGCGGGCATTAATTTTATTCAGTTTCTGCTGAGCGTCTTTGATTTGAGCTTGCTTAATCTCCGCCCACCGCAAGCGCTTTTCATCGCTGCGGGCGAGGGAGTGGCTGCTATCGCTGTAATTGAGCTGTTGCAGTTGCTGTTCGATTTGCTTTAGTTGGCCCAAGTCATCGGCTGCATACTCGCCGGTGCGTAGCAACCGCTCTATTTCTGCAGCGTCTTGACGCATACTTTGCAGTCGGTTTTCATCTTGGCCCAGGCTATCTAATTGTGCTTGTAAATGACTGCGGCGTTCCCGCAATTCTTGGTAGGGCGCTAATTCCTCTTCTAGTTCGCGGTATTCATGTCTGAGAACTTGAATTTCGCGCTCGGAGACGGCCAACTGTTCGCGGACAACCCAAAGTTGGTTCCAGATTTCCTGCTGTTGGGTGTGGTGTTTTGTGACTACCAAATTCCAGTAGTGTTCGTCTAAAGGTCGATCGCACAAAGGACAATTGCCAAAATTTGTATCTCGCACCATTAAAGGCGAATTCGATGGCTCGTTTTCCGCAAAATTCGAGGCTTTACCTTCGCCTGCGGTTTTTTCTCCTTCATGTTTCCGCAGCAGTTGCAGTTTTTGGTCGATCTCGGCGAGTCTGGTTTGATAGTCGCGGCTTTTGGCTTGCAGGTTTCCTAGAAAGTCGTGCCTTTCTTGACCTTTTTCGCGGACTCGCTGCTGATAAACTCGCTTGTTTTCCAACTGCAAAATTTGATTGGCGATGGCCGAGATTTCCTGCTGTAATTGCGGCTGTCGCTGCTGCTGCTGAACTTGCACCTGTCGGTTGATTTCGTCTAAGCGGGCGGTTAAACCGGCGCGGGCGCGATCGAGCTTTTGTTGCTTTTGCTGCTGCTGTTGTAGCAGTGGCGAAACTTGCAGTTGCAGTTGCTCTAGTTCGTTGAGGCGCGATCGAACTGCTTGCAACTGTGCGAGTCCTTTATCAACCTCCGGCTGCTGTTTGAGAATCTCCAGAACATCTTTTTCATCTTGTTCTAAAACCTCTAATTGAGCTTGCAACTGCTGAATTTTGCTTTGCAAAAAGCTCAGTTCTTGCCGTTGCTGTTCTTGCAATTGCTGACGCTGATTTTGGGCTTGTTGGTTTGCCTTAAATTTGCCCGCCAGAGTTTCTTCTGTGGCTTGCAAGCTCTGGAAATACGCGATGCCTGCTGTTATTTCCTTTTCTTGCCCTAGGAGGGCTTGTAGCTCATTTTGCTGCTGTTTGGCTGCGCTGAGTTCTTGCTGCAAGCGGCGGCATTCTTGAGTGATATTGTAGTGCTGTTGCTGGTGGCCGGCGAGGAGTTTTTGCCAAGTTTGGCGGTTGTGGTGCTGGAGTTGCAGTTGCTGTAACTCGGTTGTGTCGGCTTGCTGCTGCTGCTGGAGCAAATCGGTTGCTTGCTGCAATTGAGTTTGTTCGGAGGCGATGGTCTCTTTTTGTTGCAGTTGCTCTTGTACGGTTTGCAAACTCTGTTTGAGCAATTCGACTTGAGCTTTAAATTGTTTGGACGTATCTTTGGCTTGTTCGGATAAAGTATCGTAGGAGTCGAGTTTGAGCAGGTTGGCTAAAACTTGTTTGCGTTCGATCGGCTTTTTAAGCATAAATTCATCAGCTCGCCCCTGCCGCAAATACGCCGAGTTGATGAAAGTATCGTAATCTAGTTTGATGTGTTCGAGGATTTTTTGCTGAGTTGTTCTCAGGCCCTTGTCTGTGAGCGTGCGAAAATTAAGTTTTTCCTCAGTCACGGCCGAATTCAAGCTGACTTGAAATTCCACACTTCCCGATTGTCCGCGCCGGCGGTTGCGTATCACCCGGTAGATTTGGCCGCCGGTGGAGAAAGTGAAATCAACGCGCACATCTGTTTCGCCGATGTGGATGATATTGTCTTCCGTATCGCTGCGACAACAGCCCCAAAGTGCCCAGCATATGGCTTCTAAGAGGGAGGATTTGCCAGCACCGTTAGGCCCGCAAATGCAAGCAGTGTGCAGGCCGCGAAAGTCTAAAGCAGCTTCGCGATAGCTGAGAAAATTTTTGAGTGTAAGTTGTATAGGAATCATTTAGGCCATCGCGCCATACAATCTATCTATAAATAACACTATTTGTACGCTGTTGCCTAGTTATTCAATCCAGATCCAGAACAATTGTCAGTGCTTCTGCAATTTCTTCCATAATTGTCTCGGACAGGGTTCCGAGTTGTCGGACAAATCTTTGTTGGGAAACGGAACGGACTTGAAAAGTATCGGCGGCGGAGAGTTTAGTCAAGCCATTTTCGTCGCTGGGTTCTAGTCGAACCATCCAATTTCTCTCGGTGTATCGCTCTTTCCACTCAGTGATGGGAACAATAACTTCAAGCAGCAAAATTCCCACCGTTTCATCACTGACAATTACTACGGGACGGGTTTTGCCGATTTCGGCGCCCACACTAGGTTCAAGCGCAACCAGCCAGATTTCGCCTCTACGCATTAGTTTTTATCCCTGCGTTAAGGTATTCTTCCTCGGATTCAAAATAGGGTTCGCTATCAGCCGACCACAAATCATGTAAAGCACCTCCCGGCATATAATCTTTGACTGCTGCTTCTGCGGCGGCTCTGAGTCTCCGCTTTCTCTCGGCTTTGCGCTGGGCTTTTTCTTCTATTTCTTCGTGCATCATCCGCGAAGCTGCTTCAATGATTTCTAGGCGTTCTTCTGCTGTCAGGTTTTTGAGTGCTGCTAAGATTTCTGTTTTAGTCACGGTTTTTTCGGGTGGTTTGTGAGAAAGTGCGATCGATCCCATATCTTGCACCATTTTCAAGAACAGGCTTTCCGGCCTGTTCCACAAAGAGTGAATTTGATTGTGGGATGGGCATCCTGCCCGTCCATAAAAAGCTTATTGAATATGACGCAACATCTCAGATCGATCCAACCATCATTATATCTTTCACAAAAATCAATCTCGGCGCTCTCTGCTTGTGGCGCACCCTACATCGATCGCATAGGCAGATTTTCCATCAAAAAGGGTTGACCGTATTCCTACAGCCAACCCCACGCCTATTTACTTGTCCTGCGTTTGCTCAAACACCAACACTACCGGGCAAGATTCGGGAACGTATAGCCGACACCGACTAACAATCCCACGTCAGCTCCGTCAACAAAACCAATATTCAATCCGGCTGTTGCTGTTAAATTTCTCGTCAGCGGCACATCTACACCCCCCGAAATCAGGAAGCCAAAATTACCGTCATCCCCGGTAGTAACTATCACGCCAGCACCTGCATAGGGAGCAGCACTAATCACAAAATCCTCGCTGACTTCGACGGTCTCTTGAGATACAAAATCGAAGGTAACGGGAACTACAAGAGTTAAGTTGTCGCGGAACAAAACAGTCGGTCTCACCGACAAATTGTTCGTCAAACCGATTTTGCTAATAATCGCAAATGAACCGTCGCCTAAGGCTGAATCTCCGCCAAAACCTACATTGCCGCCAATGCCGACGTAGCTGGGCCCAGAACGGGTTGCTCGGCCTGGTCGGATTTGAGTTCCTTGAGCCACTTTTTCAGTTGGTTCTGAGGCAGTTTCAGTTGGTTCCGAGAGAGTGGCCGGTTTTTCAGCAACTTTCGGTTGGTTTGTCAGAGCTGAGGCGGAAGTGCTGACAGGATTGCTCAACAATTCTTGTGCTGTTTGGACTTCTTTTTCTTCCTTCGTTGCTGTTACTTCAAGATTATTGCTCTCGGCAACAATTGAGGTAGGTCGATCGCTCTTTTTGGCAGTCTCGACTGTTGACTGCACTTCGACACCATTATCAGCAATTTTAGCAGTTTCTTCCGAATTTTCAGTTTCAGCAGCAATAGAGGTATTTTGCGCTGTTTCTGTCTCAGCAATTTCAGATGTTGCTGCTTCCGATTTTTCGGGTGCAGCAATAGATACTTGCAAGTTGGCTGTCGGTTCAGAGGCGACTGGCTCTGCCGCTTCTGTTACTTCGCTCCAAGTGATAGAATCAATTTTTTTATTACTAGCCGTTGTTTCTGCGTCGGGCTTAACTGCTGAAGTTGCTGTCGGCTCAGAAATTTGGTCAATATTTTGAGCGGCTATTGTTGCAGTTGTAGCGACATCGGGCAAGTTGCCAGTTTCAGCTTTCGCTGACATGGTACTGCAACAAACAGCTAAAGCTGCAAGATTTATTAACGCAAAAGTAGACTTGGAAAATAGACTATTCATAGATACTCCTCAATGAAGGGTGTGTTAAAAGTGTAAGTGTTTGAGGGCGACCGTCAAGAGCTTTCCTAAAAAAAGACACAAATATGAGTTGTGTTGTTCCTAGATTGCCATTTTACCGTTGAATAGTCAACTCTCAAGCTGATTAGATTCAAGAACGGACGGTGGGTTTAGAGGCTAATTTTAATTTACAGATCGATCGCCAAAAAATCAATCCTAGGGATGATTGCACCCTTGCTCCTGTTTAATTGAGAGGTCGATCGCGCGTCTGGCTGGCATTCTACAATACTGTACTTGGGGGCGCTGCACTAGCAGCCACGCCGGAAAAATCCGGTTTTTGAGGGCGCACCAGCTCGAAACCAAGAGACAACAAGCTTTCAAAACAGTTTTGGCAGCCCCGCCGTCCAAAGCAAGTGCAGTTAAAACAACGCGATCGGCTGCTGCACAGTCCGTGACAATTAATGTAGAATAATACCACCGATCCGAGAAATATTTGTGGCTCGATCGTGTCAAAATTACTGAATATTATGAAAATTGTGTAAAAGTTAGTGCTCTATTTGTAAAGTTTAGCCTTCGCTTTCGCTCAGGGTCTGACCATCTAACAACAGCACGCAACTAAACAAGTAAAAAAATACAAATTATCTCATCTCAACCTGACTTTATGAGCAAAGTTCTAGTCATTTTAGGCGAATTGAGCGATCGCGACATCGATTGGATGCTAGCCAACGGCACCCGCACCCAAATCCTCCCCGGCACAACCCTCATCACCGAAGGTAAGCCCTTAGACGCCCTGTACATAGTTCTGGAGGGAACTTTGAGCGTTGCTGTATCATCTTTGGGCGACAAAGAAATTGGAAAAATTATTGCCGGGGAAGTTTTGGGCGAAATGTCTTTTGTAGACGGGAGGCTTCCTTCTGCTACCGTCACGGCAATTGAAGAGTGCCTCATCCTGTCAATTCCGAGGCGGCTGCTAACTGAAAAACTAGAGCAAGACGTGCTTTTTTCCCTGCGGTTTTATCGGGCGATTACCAAATTTCTTTCGTCGAGACTGCGGGGTACAGTCCAGCGCTTCGGCGATGATAGTGATGGTTTAATGTATCAAGAGCCCGACGACGAGGGGGCTATCCCGGAAAATGTCGAAAATCCAGATTTGGCGGCATCGAGATTTCAATGGCTGTTGGAGCGTTTGAAGGGGAGTTGAAGGAAGAGGGAAGAGGGAAGAAGGAAGAAGGAAGAGGGAAGAAAAGAAAAGAACACCTCTTTTCTATTTCCAATTTCCAATTTCCAATTCCCAATTACAATTAGAAAACATATTTTTCAGCGACGCGCCAATAGCGGGAAAAACGCTTCAAATCAATGTAACCCTCGTAGCGGACAAAGGGTTCGGGCGGCAAAACTTCTACAGGGTGCGATCGCTTAATTTCCCGGCAAATATCCTGAAACCGAGGACTGGGACTTTCCGCAGTCACCACTTGATTCGCGCCGGATTCTTTAGCAAAAGCGATAACTTCCGCAGCCACATCGCCCCGCCGAATAACTACCGGCAACTCCAGCAAACATTCGTAAATAAACACCATTCGTTTGAGACTCAACTGCCATTCATCAATAAGCGCGTCATCCCAAACCCAGATGGCCGGTGCCTCTGGGTGCGCTTTAAAAGCCGGGCCTTCAGGACTCAAACAGTCGCCGTGCAGCCAAATAATCGGATTGTTCATAAATTGGGAATTGGGAATTGGTAATTGGTAATGGAGAATTGGTGTTAAATCCGTTAAATCCGAAGAAAGCGAATCGGTTGCCGAACTTCCTTAATTTTTCCGGCGCTTTTGAAAGTCTTGCCAACTTTTAGAACCGCCGCTACGATCGACCTTTTCTCCCTGAGGAAACAACTGCCCTTCCAAATATTCGTAAGTTCCCTCAAAATCGCATTGCCCGTACATCGGACAATCGCGACAATAAACCGCCTTAGTGTAACGCTCCAAATTTTCGCGATTAAAAAAATAAGGTTTGTGACTAAAAGTGCTTGCTACCCACTGCCAAGAAAGATTGTTGCTCGCCGGATCTCCATCTAGCAAATGTTGCAAAAACCAGCGAGCTCCGGCTTGCCAGCGCACTCGGCGCCAGTGTACGAGATAAGCGGCAGTCCACATCCGCTGGTGATTGTGCAAATAACCAGTTTCTCGCAACTGGCGGCTGAAACTGTCGATGCAAACCAAACCAGTCGATCCCTCAATGACATCCTCCGGCAGAGTTTCGCTGTAATCTTTAGCAGTGTAGCCAGTTTTGTAGGGTTCCCGGTCTTGCCAAATCCCGTTGCCCAATTCCGCGTACAGTCGCTGCCAATAATCCCGCCAACCCAACTCGTTGACGAGTTTTACGGCCTCTTCTCGATGCCGCACCTTCTCTAGCACGGCATCCCGGACTTCCGCCAGACTCAAAACTCCGTAGCGCACATAGGGCGACAAGCGGGTTATCGCACCGTTGAGGAAATTGCGGGTTGAGGCGTACTTGCCGGGATCGACTTGTTGCAGGGCTGTCTCGGCTGCTTTCCGCCCGCCTGGGGTTGGGGCTACGCTGCTGTCCCGGGCGGCGGCTTCGGGGAACTGTTCACGCACGTAGGCAATTAATTCGTCGCGGCTGGCAAATTCCCGCTTCATGTCCTGACTCATTGTTTTTTCAAGCGCCTGCTATTCTTTCCTCATGTTAAAGCTATTTGTTGGGGCGTGCCTGCCCGATCGCCCTAAATTGCCCTTCACTCCCGGTAACTCACATCTTGCACCATTGTCAAGAACGGGCAAGATGCCAGTTCCACAAAAGATAAATTTTCTTGTGGAACAGGCATCTTGCCTGTTCATGAAAGGCTAATTGAGAATGGTGCAATATCTCAGTGGTAACGTACTGTTTGCCCCAGCCGCAATCGATCGTCGGATCGCAGCCAAAATTAACATCAAAGTCAGTACACTCAGGGATAGATATCATACCAAAATCTTATGGAAACTTTTCCGGCGGACGCTCAAGCGATCGCCAGCTTAGCTAACGGACAGCAGCAAGGTACAAAACAACTGGACAACAGCGAAATTCAAGAGTTCGATCGAGCCATGATGCGCCGCTGCATAGAATTGGCTCGCCGCGCTCTCGGCAAAACCGCACCCAACCCCCTTGTCGGTTCTGTAATTGTCCGAGACGGCAAGATTGTCGGCGAAGGGTTTCATCCCGGTGCCGGTCAACCTCACGCCGAAGTTTTTGCGCTCCGGGAAGCGGGGGAACTCGCCGAAGGAGCGACCGTCTACGTGAACCTGGAACCCTGCAACCACTACGGCCGGACTCCCCCCTGTTCCGAAGCTTTAGTTAAGGCCAAGGTGGCAAAAGTAGTGGCTGGCATGGTCGATCCGAATCCTTTGGTAGCTGGAACTGGGCTGGCCCGGTTGCGAGAGGCTGGCATTGAAGTGGTGGCGGGAGTGGAAGGGGAAGCTTGCCAAAAACTCAACGAGGCTTTTGTACACCGGATTTTGTACCGCCGGCCTTTTGGAATTTTGAAATATGCAATGACTTTGGACGGTAAAATTGCTACCAGTAGCGGCCACAGCGCTTGGGTGACAGGCGAGGAGGCTCGGAGCGAGGTACACCGGTTGCGCGTCGGCTGCGATGCTGTGATTGTTGGGGGAAATACGGTGCGTCTGGACAATCCTCTACTGACAAGTCACCAGCCTGATAGGAATAATCCCCTGCGGGTGGTGATGAGCCGCACTCTGGATTTGCCGAAGTCGGCTTGGTTGTGGGAAACCTCTGTGGCGGCTACTTTGGTGCTGACTGAACCTGGGGTTAACCCGGAATTTCAGGAATTTTTGATCGCCAAAGGGGTGGAAGTTGTGGAGCTCTCGCCTCTGACACCGACTAATGTTATGGCTTATTTGTACGATCGATCTTTTCTTTCTGTACTCTGGGAGTGTGGTGGCACTTTGGCGGCCGAGGCAATTGCTGAGGGTGCAGTTCAAAAAATTATGGCTTTTATTGCTCCTAAAATTGTCGGCGGCCAAGGAGCTCCAACTCCTGTAGGAGATTTGGGGTTTTCGGCAATGACTGATGCTTTGGCTTTAGAGCGAGTTTCTTGGCGCGCAGTGGGTGCAGATTGTGTGGTGGAAGGCTATTTGAAAATTAAAGATTGAAAGTTAAAAGTGAGTCTTTCTAGTTTTTGATTTTTAACTCCTTTTATGGTTGAAATTCTGATTTGGAGTTTGATGGTTGGCAGTCTCGGCTTAGAGGCGGCGCTCGCGGGTGTATTGGTGAGCCGCGAGCAATTGGCTGCGTGGCAAAAATACAACGAGGAGGAGGAAGTTTTGACTCGGTACGAATCTCAAGAAGATAATTTTAATGCGCCTGAAAATACGCGCTCGAATGGCAATCCCAAACCCGCTCCTAATGCTGTTGATTTGACGGTTTGGGAGTACAAGATTGTGCGGGCTAGCAACGATTTGTTTCGCAATCCTGCGATTTTTCACAAGCTGTGCCAAGAAGAGGCGGAAGTTGGCTGGATTTTGCTCGAAAAGCTCGACGACAGGCGAGTGCGGTTCAAACGTTCGATCGCGCTGCGGGACGCCCCGAGGCCTAATTTACCCACCTTTGACCCTTACCGCACTCATTACGGCCCGATATCGAATGCGATGAGTTGGGCTGCGGCGATCGTGTTTCTGAGTGCGATCGTGCTTCCCGCTGTTTTGGGCTATGCTTTGGTGTCTACTACTCTAACCAGAAGTCGCTCTAATTGGCCTCCGGCACCTGTTCAATCTTTGCCTTCTCCCAGGGGGTAAGAAACTAATAAGTGAAATATCGGCCCAATGGAAGATGGAAGATGGAAGAGAGAATTGTTTGTTTTAATATCAAGTACGGTCAAAAATTTATAATTAGGTTTGTAGTGAGGACGTAAGTCTTCTCTTCTCTTAAGAGGGTGACAACAAACAATTATATTATAAGTCATTAACCGGACAGTATCTAACTGACAAACCCGCAGAATTATTTAATTATAAATTTTTATTTAATTCTGCATTCTGTCTTCCATCTTCTGATTTGGACTGCTTTCGAGTGTAAACCCTCATGTCATAGAAGCGGCGTGGGAGAAGGAGCGGAAAGCAATCTCAAGTCATAATTTGTATCGCCTTGAAATTGAGAAACGCGGACGAAATAAATCCCCGCAGGTAAAGGCCCATTGCTGACAATTGTTTCTGAAGCCGTGCTTAAATTGTTAGACGAAGCAATCAGATCGTCTGATCCAACTGCGCCGTTGCCGTTGAGATCTTGAATTAATTCAATATCAACATCTGCACTCAAACCGTCAACAGTTACACTGAAAAGGCTGGGAGTATTGAGGATGAAACTGTAAATGTCGGCTGGTTCAGCCGCTCCCACAAAATCGCTGGCCGTTTGAATTTCTGTCATAATGCCTAGGCTTTTTGCTGCGTTCAAATTGTCGGCGGGATCGGGGAGAGTGCTCAACGCTCCTTCTTGTTGACCGAATTGAATGTAGTGGTCGATCGCACTTTTAACTGCGCCGCTATTGACTGCTGCTGCTACCAGCGGATATTTTTCTAGATAAAAGCTGGGCTCGAAGAAAACGCTGGGTTTGCGGTTTTCTATTTGACCGACTTTGAAGTAGTGTTCAAATGCGGTAAATTGATTTGTTTGGACTGCTGTCTGAACGTCGGGGTTGCTTGTTAGATAAAAATTAACATCGAAGAATGGGTTGGGGTTGCGAACTTCAAATTGACCGAATCTGATAAAGTGATCGGCGGCTGAAAAACCGTTGAGTTTCGCTGATGTCGCTACATCTGTATTGGTGTCTAAATAATAGCTGGCGTCGAACAGGGCATTGGGGTCGCGATTTTCAAATTTGCCAATTTTTCGGTAGTGATCGAAGGGACTCGATACCGTGCCTCTGGCAACTGCTACCGCGACATCTGGGTTGTTTTCGAGATAAAATTTGCTGTCGAACAGTGTTCTGAGGGTTAGCATTATTAAAAAAATCTCTCTGGACTTTAGTCTGGAAAGTGCACGATCGAGAATCCAGTTTACATCAAAGTTTTGTTTTGTGAGGATGTCTTAATTATGGCTAAATCTGGACTGATGGCAATGCTGCGCCGCGCTGCGAGTATTGCTCAGAAATCAAGGGAAACGGGCATTCCGGCTGATGAACTGCTGGGGATGCTGAGCGCTGGCATTCCCAATTCTGCCATATCTCGGCGCCGCTTGCTGCACGGGGGCTTAGCTGCTGCGGGGGCTGTCGCTGCTGCGACTTTTACCAGGGAGGGAGGGGGAGCTTTTGCTCAACAGGGCGGACGATCGCCCATTTTGGTTGTGGGTGCGGGGATTGCGGGTTTGACGGCGGCTTATCGCTTGCGCCAAGCGGGCGTGCGCGCCGATATAATCGAGGCAACTAACCGCGTGGGGGGGCGGATACGCACTATTCCCAAGGTGGCTGGAACGCTGATTCCGGCGGAGTTGGGGGGAGAATTTATTGACACCGGCCACACTAATTTAATCTCGCTGGCGTCGGAATTGGGTTTGCGGGCGATCGACTTAGCCCAAGTGCAGAGTGGACTGGTGAAGGATACTTTTTTCTTTCAAGGGCGCCGCTTTTCTCTTGAGCAATTAATCGCGGAATTTGCGCCGCTAGCGACTAAAATTACTGCTGATTTGGAGGCGGTTGGCGATGAAATTAGCTATCTCGATTTTACGGAAGCAGCGGAAAGATTGGACAATCTTTCGATCGCTGAATATGTAGACCAAGCTGAGACTAGCACGCTTGTCCGGCAGTTACTCCGCATTGCTTACACGACTGAATACGGTCGAGATCCTGAAGAACAGTCGGCGTTAAATCTGCTGTTTTTAATCGGTTCTGAGGCGGGCAGTTTTGAATTGTACGGCAACAGCGATGAGCGTTATCAAATTGACGGCGGTAACAGTCAAATTATCAACCGTTTGGCGGGTCAATTGTCTGGTTCGATCGAAGCGGGGACGGTTTTGGAAGCGATTACTCTTTTGCCGGATGGCCGCTATCGGGTAAATTTGCGATCGGGACAAAGCGCGTTCGAGCGCACTTACGAGCGAGTTTTGTTAACTTTGCCGTTCAGCACTCTGCGAGACGTTAGAATTAACGTACCTTTACCCCAACCAAAACGCAGGGCGATCGAGCAGTTGGGTTACGGTACTAATTCTAAGTTAATTACTGGCTACCGCAGCCGAATTTGGCGGGAACTTTATCGATCGACTGCTTCTGTTTATAGCGATTTAGGATTCCAGAATACCTGGGAAGCTACGCCTTTCGCCCCTACTCCTAACGGTTTAGTTACTAATTTTACAGGAGGAAAGCAGGGTTTGTCGATCGGTGCCGGAACTCCAGAAGACCAAGCACAAAGATTTTTGAACCAATTTGAAAGAGTTTTTCCCGGAGTGAGAAATTTGCGATCGGGCAAAGCTGTGCGAGCTTATTGGCCGGGAGAACGCTTTTTCAAAGGTTCTTATGCCTGCTATTTAGTCGGACAGTGGACACAAATGTACGGCGTTGAAGGCGAACGAGTTGGCAATTTATATTTTGCCGGGGAACACACTTCGCTGGAAAATCAAGGTTACATGGAAGGCGGTTGCGAAACTGGACAAAGGGCGGCTGTTGAAATTTTGCAAGACTTAGGTTTGATACCTTCTGCTGAGGCTTTGAATGCTCGAACTGCGAGTAATTTGAACAATCGCCGTCCCAGCCGGAAAGTTCCCGGGGCGCAGAATCTTAGGAATAGAAAGCCGAGTATTAGATAATCTCGTAAGGTGCGTATCTAATCCTTGTGTGGTGGCTTTGAGCAACGCGCATTTAATTCTTGTGGTGTGGCTTTGAGCAACGCACATCTAATTCTTGTGGGGTGGGCTTCTAGCCCGCCCGAAAAATTACATTAGTCATAATATCCACCATACAGAGAGATATGCAAACGTAAAAGTTATGTGAATTATATTGTACAAATTTTTGTCAAAAAACATGATTATTTTACCTTTAACACTAGCTTTATCTAGTTTGCTAATATCGCCGCTCTCGGCTCGCCCTCTGCTTACAGACTTTACAAATACAATGGCTCAAGCTTTACCAGTTGATGAGCCGTTTTGCTACATGAAAACCCCCGACGGCAAAACAGTAGACTTGGGCAAGTTATGCGAGAAACAGCCATCTTTAGGAACTTCCCAAACTTGCATTTCCGGTGCCAACATCGCTGCCCAAGTGTCAATTGCGGCGACTAATTATGACGGCAACGTTTTCAGCGGTCAAGTCCTTAATCAAGGCTGCAAAATAATCAAGAATGTCAAAGTCAATTATGAAGTTTTGGACGAGTCAGGCAATTTAATTGACAACGGATTTATCTACGCTGAACCAGTTACTCTTGCACCCGGACAGTCAGCCGCCTTTCGGGGCGAAGTAGTCGCGGGGGCTAAGGTACAGGCTACTCATGCCGACGGTCAAGAATGATTTTAGATTTTAGATTTTAGATTGAAGAATTGAAGAATTGAAGAATTGGACAATGAACCCCACAGATGAATCCGTGGGCTTTCTATCCCGGATGCTTTCGGTGAAGAATGATTGTTGAGATTTGCCCGATCACTGTTATCATATTCTGGCTCAGATATCTCTATGACTTACGCAGAGATCCCCCTAAATCCCCCTTCAAAAGGGGGACTTGGAATAATAATCTTGTTCCCCCCTTATTAAGGGGGGTTAGGGGGGATCGAAGTTTGAATATTCTTGCAGAGATCCCCAAAAACAGAATTTGCGAGGGCAAAATATCTTGAAAACTCGATCGACATACTGGCAAATCTTACCCTACCTCCGTCCCCAAAAACAAACCATCGGTAAAGCATTAGCTTGTACCGTAGTATTTACCATATTTTGGCCGATTATAGCGTGGCTGGTTGGCGAAACAGCCAAATTTATAGGTAATGGAGATTTAAAAGGCTTCGCTCAAATTGCTGCACTCAGCGCCATCATATTTCTAATTCGCGGTACAGCCCAGTACGGTCAAGATACGCTGATGGCAAAAGCTGCTTTGACTATTGCTTTAGAAATTCGCAAAAAAGTCTACTCCCACCTGCAAAAACTCAATATCGGCTACTTTGAAACCGCCAAAACCGGAGATTTATCCTACCGCCTCACAGAAGATATTGACCGCATTGGCGAAGTCGTAAATAAATTTTTTCATCAGTTTATCCCTTGTGTTTTGCAGCTAATTGCCGTGCTGGGGTATATGATTTATCTCAACTGGCAATTAACTCTAGGTGCATTAATTATTGCACCGCTGATGGCTATCTTAATTGGTTGGTTTGGCGAGAAACTGCTAAGTTACTCGCGCCAAAGTCAAAATCGCATCTCTGATTTATCCGCTTTGCTGACAGAAGTATTCAGCGGCATTCGCTTAATCAAAGCATTTGTGGCTGAAGACTACGAAATTGCCCGCTTTGCAGAAGAAGCAGAACAAAACCGCCGCGCTAAGTATTTGTCAGAACGAATAAAAGCACTTCAGTTCGTTGTAGTTGGCTTTCTGGAAGCGATGAGTGTGATTTTGCTCTTTTTCCTGGGAGGTTGGCAAATTTCTCAAGGAAATCTTACAGGTACTGAATTTATCAGTTATATCGCAGGGGTGGCACTTTTAATTGACCCCATCGCTATTACAACTGCTAATTACGGAGATTTTAAGCAGGGAGAAGCTTCTAGCGATCGCATTTTTGAATTATTAGCAATTGAACCAACAGTAGTCGAAAAACCGGGCGCAATTGAACTTCCCCATGTTACAGGCAAAGTCGAATACCGCAACATTAATTTTGCCTACCCCTCTCAACCCGCCCTTGACAATGGGGGAAAACAGCCTCAACCCCCCCTTGATAAGGGGGGGCAAGGGGGGGTTCCGATTTTACAAAATATGAGTTTACTGGCACTTCCCGGAGAAATGATTGCTCTCGTGGGTGCATCCGGTGCGGGTAAAACTACTTTAGTAAATTTGCTACCCAGATTTTACGATCCGCAAGCGGGACAGATTTTAATTGACGGTATTGATATTCAAGATGTCACCTTAAATACTCTGCGGCGACAAATCGGAATTGTACCGCAAGAAACGATTTTATTTTCGGGTACAATTGCTCAAAATATCGCTTTTGGTCAATCTTATTATGAACTGAAAGATGTGCAAAAAGCTGCGGAGATTGCTAACGCTCATCAATTCATTAGTGAGTTTCCCGACGGTTATCAAACTTGGGTAGGAGAAAGGGGTGTAAATTTATCTGGCGGACAGAAACAAAGAATTGCGATCGCCCGTGCAGTTTTGCTTGATCCCAGAATATTGATTTTGGATGAAGCGACATCGGCGCTGGATTCGGAATCCGAAGGTTTAGTCCAAGAAGCGCTGGAAAGATTGATGCGCGATCGCACGGTGTTTATTATCGCTCACCGCTTGGCTACTGTGCGGAGAGCCGATCGCATTTTAGTTTTGGAAAAAGGCAGAATTGTCGAATCTGGGACGCACGAGGAGTTGCTGGAAAAGGGAGCTCGCTATGCTGGCTACTACGCTCAACAGTTTAGCTGATAAGCTGCGTTATTTCCTCGTTTCAAGGCTCTGCCTTTCTACGTTGGCAGTGAAAACGTCCGTCCTCAAAGTTTGGGGAATTAGGACGGACGTTCTTCATAAAAAAATCTTTATTCAGATGTTTATATCCAACTAAAAACTTACCATATTTACTAAAAAATAGCCACCTTTCATACCACTATAAACTCTTCAAAATAGGTGTAAAACCCGCTTGGCCATTACTTGTCATAGCCGGAAATTGCGAGTTAAAATATAGATAACTAACAAATAAATCGTGCTAACTATGAAAATACAATCCTCCGTCTTAGTCCACCTGGGATTTGGCAAGTATGTACGCTCCGATCGAGTAACAGCAGTAATACCAATTGAAGAAGAACGCGGGCCCGGTCGGCGCACTTTTGTGCACGTAGACGGCGAAGCAGACCCAATCGTTGCTTCGCGCGCGGAAGATACAATTGTTCGCGATTTGGTGCAGGAACCGCGCGAAATAACTCAAGCTCGCCAGCAACAAGAAATCCTGCAAGATTTGCTGGCAGATTTGAGCAATGTTAACGTCACCGTGCGCCGCATCAGCCGCGATGAAGGTGGACTCGATCTCGAACGTTTGGAGCGCCGCATTCGCCAAATTTTAGACGCCTAAAAAAGAAAGACCGCCCGGGCGGTCTTTTTTATTGTTGGTGTCGCTAAAAATTTTAAGTTGAGGGTTTCAATGTAATTTCGATGTCCGCTAAACCGGTGAGTTTTTCCACCGCTTGCTCTTCTTCAACTCGCGGTACAAAAATAGTTAAACCTCCCGGAACACACTCAATAGAAACCGGAGTCATGCCGATGATTTCGCCGTCTATAACTACTTTTTGAGGTGGATCGGCACTAATTGTTACTTTTTTTGCCCGCAAATAACCGATGTCGTCGCGATCCGTAGGATTGCCGCTCAAAGCTGTTTGCAATAGGTGATAAGAAGCTGCGATCGCCCCAGCTTTATTCTGAGGCGCAACCAGCGTCACGTCCAGCAAGCCGTCATCAAAAATAATCCCCGCCGGGCCTTGAGCTAAAATGGAAGTAGGCGGCGCTGCATTCGCCACGGTGACGGCCACAGCAGTAAGGCTGATAATTCTATCTTCGGTTTCGATTTCCGCTTCAAATCTTTCTAAATTGTTTAACTGTTTAATTCCTGAAAGAATGTAAGCCAGCATTCCCCAACGATTCTTCATTTCGCGATCGGCAAGTTCGACAGTTTCTGCCTCAAACCCCACTCCAGCTAACAAAACCATCGGCATTTCACCGTTGCAAATCGCCGCATCCACCACCCGCGTCAACCCTCCCAAAATATTTTCACAGGCGGTTTCAATTGTATTTGGAATGTCTAAAGCATTAGCAAAAGCATTAGCAGTTCCCCGCGAAATAATTCCTAAAGGAATATTTGTGCCCACAATCGCCCCAGCCACTGCGGACAAGGTGCCGTCGCCCCCGGAAGCAATAATTGCCTCAACTCCCCTAGCAACTGCTTCGCGGGCGATTTGATCTGCGTCTAATTCGGGGGTGGTCAGCCGAATGTCTAAGTCAATAAAAGGCTCTAAAAGTTCCTGAATTCTAGCTAAGTCTTGGTCGGGGTCGCTGTTACCGGCGACGGGATTGAAAATTAGGCAAGCTGAACGTTCCATATTTGGTAATAGGTAATGGGTAATAGCGAACCTGAAACCCAGGGTTTTTTTCCTTTGTATCGCAGTTTCGAGCGCCATCGCATCCCCCTTAATAAGAGTCATTTTGACTGTTCTTATCCCCCCCTTATTAAGGGGAGTTAAGGGGGAGCAAGACTCAACTATAACCCTGATTTAGACATGGTTTTAACATTAAGTTAACACAAATGCCATGCCCGCTAAACTTCGACAACAACCCTCACCTATTTTTCCAAGGTTTAATTAAGACTTGACAAAAGTCCACTCTAAGACTTCGCGGGGAGCTTTGTGCAGCGCTTCCTTGATTTCCTTGTTGCTGTCGAACTTGACTTGATCCAAAAGGCACGCTTCGACGTTCACCGTAAACTTATCGTCTTCAAAAGGCCAAGGAGTTACAGTCACGAGTTCGTTGCTGTGCTGTACAATATCGTAGCGCTTGCCGTCCGGGCCGACACTAATTTCTAAAGCTCGTTCTCCGGCGGGTAACTCGCGGCTGCAAAGAATTAATGATAGCCGATCGCACCACTGGAAAAAAGCATAAGCGGCCTTAGCATCTTCCTCGGAAATTTGCAACTCTTTGCGCCATTTTTTTTGATTTTCCAGTTGTTCGTCCAAAAACTCGTCGAGTTCCTTCGACTCTCCCCGCTTTCCTTCATTGAGAAAGCTCATGTGCATAGAAATCAGCATTGCTACCCACCTACCGCGATATAGGGCATTCTGCGCCATGGCTTTAATTTTCGGCAGAGAAGTTTCCGTCTGCAAGGTAAAATCAAAGGGCGCGCCCGCTTCAGTCAAAATATTTTCTTCCCACTCTTTCTCCAAATCGTCGTGATGCGAAATAGCCGCTATGGTTTCGTAGAGGCGCACCGGAGATTTCGAGCGCTTCCACTGTCCGCCAAGTTGCGCCGCGAGTAAAGCGTGGGCGCGGTGGTAAATAATTTCCCAGCCGGTGGCGGTTAAGTTAGCAATCATTGAATTTTTCTCCTCAATTAAGTTAATACGAGTATTTTGTGCGAGCATTCGGCTTTCGATCCCCCCGGCGCCTTAAAAAGGGGGGAACCGGAATCGGTCAAAGTCCACCTTTTTAAGGGCGATCGAGACTTACAGAAAAACGAAAGTTAAATCACAAAAGGTTCGATCGAGATATCCTGCCATTTCCCCTCAAATCGTTCGACAACCAAAGGTCGGATGCGGAACTTCGGGGGACACCCATCGAGAACATCAATCCGCAAACACGAATAAGGACGGCGCTTGTGGGAACCTTGACCGCTGCGGCCGACAAATAGCAAAGATTCCGCTACCCGCCGGCTGGCTGTTTCGGAACCAGACTGCCGCCCCAACCGATAAGCTTCAGGACTCAATGCTTCCTGCAACATCGGTCCTTCCGGGCGCTGGCGGCGGAGACTGTGGCCGCTTCCCCCGCAGACAATCCAATTAATCCCAGAGTCGCCGTGTCCGGTATTCCCGGTCCGCAGGTATTCCAAACAGTGAGCGTGGCCAGTCAGCACCAAATCTACTAGCGGACGCCCCCGCGCCACTTCCCCAACTGCATCGGCCACCCCGTCGAGCACCTCGCGCAATCGCAACCGAACCGCCAAAGTTTGAGCTTGATTCCACTTTGTCGCCTCTGTCACGTAGGGGGGGTGGTGCAGGTAAATTACCCGCCCCCGCACCTCGGAATCGCGCCAAGAGTCAATCAGTCTTTTTTTCAGCCATTCGAGCTGTTCAACGTCGGTGGCGGCTGTTCTGTCGGGCGACAGTTGTTTGTCAATATCCATCAACATTTCGTCAACTTGCTCTAATTTGGCGGCTAAGTCGTCTAGCTGTTCGGCTTCCTCGGGAATTTGGGGGTTGAGCCGATCGCACATTTCGAGCATTGCCAATTTTTCTTGTTCCAATTTCTGGCGATCGAGTTCCAAATTCTGGCGGCGAATGTCGCCCTGTTTGGTTTTCGGGATCGGTAACGGTTCGTTGAAGGTGTTGGAGTCGAGGGCGAAGAAGTCGATGCCGCCGCTGCGGAAGGTGTAGTAGCGGTTGGGTAAGCGGGTAAAGCGTCCGGGTTGGTAGCGGAGGCAGCGGCCTGTGCTGGTGCTGGCGGTGTAGTGGGCGTCTAGGTGGCGATCGAGTTCTCCCGGCATTTTGTGAGCTTGCAGGTAGTCGAGAAACGCTTTGGCGTAGGCATTTCCGCGATCGGAACCGTGCCAGCCGACATCGAGATCCAACTTGGAACCCAACAGCCGACGCAGCGGCAAAGCTGTCGCCGACAGAATGCCGTAGACTATCGGCAAGTCGTAATAGTCGTGGTTTCCCGGTACGGGCAAAAACGGAAAGTTAAACACCATGCGATCGTAGGCAATGCGAGAGGGATGCTCGCCGCCGACTATAAATTCTCGGTAGGGGCGAATAAAGTTTTGCAAGTAATATTCGCTGGAACCTACGAGATAAACTACATCGCCCGTGTGGAGGACGAAACGGCAAGTTTCGCGCTCCGAGAGCATCAGTTCGGCAATCTGTCGCTGGGGATTGTAGCCGCGGTGATTGCCCGTGCCGCTGTCGCCTGCGACTAAAAACGAAAACTCTGGAGAGTCGGTGGTTTGAGATTCCAAAACCATCCGAGTTTGGTCGATTCCCCGATCGACGATCGAGTGTTCTTGCCACCGCACCCGCTCTTTCATTTTGCGGATTTTGACTGTTATTTGCGGGTCGGAAACGAATTTCAATTCACCTCTTCTCCAAAATTGCTGAGTTCCTAGTTATTAATATTGCAGCGATCGGGGGACTTTTTACATCTCTCTAAAAGCTGAAAATCGACGCGCGGGCAGTCAGAAACCGGGTTTTTGACGAAAATACTTCGTTAAAATCGACAGCCACGGCCAAAAACCCGGTTTCTTTAGTTTCTTTGGTTTGACGCGCAGGCAGTCAGAAACCGGGTTTTTGACGAAAATACTTCGTTAAGACCGACAGCCACGGCTAAAAACCCGGTTTCTTTGGTTTTGATACGATCGCCCCGTATCTAAACTCAAATCAGGGCTGTGCAAATTATGCACAATTAAGTCCCAGTAAGCCATTCAGCTTTTGCCCAAATGTCTAGTAATTTTGCGAAATAGTTTTAAAGTTCTGGACTGGAGGGATTAAACCCCCTAATCTTTTCATCCTCGCAACTATAGGCGAGGAGTGTTAAGGTTTTATTTGATAATCTTAACTAATGCGAATGGGAAGTCCCGCGCTCTACCGAAGGTGAGCGTCGGGATGAAAATGAGCCAAAAAATAAATTGAGCGACAGCGAATCAATATCGTTTTTGTGCCCTATGATAATTTTATCGGTATTCTGCAACCTTGATAAATGTATAAAGCTTACAAGTACAGAATTTATCCCACAGATGAGCAAGATGTCTTGCTTGCAAAGTCTTTTGGCTGTGCGAGATGGTTCTGGAACTATGCTTTGAATCTATGTCAAGAAACTTACAAGAATACTGGCAAAGGACTATCTAGGGCATACATACAAGGCTTGCTCCCTGCACTCAAAAAAGAATACGAATGGTTAAAAGAACCTTATTCTCAATGCTTGCAGGTGGTGGCATTGAATTTATCTACTGCCTACAAAAACTTCTTTGACAAGAGGGCGATGCTGCCCAAGTTCAAAGCCAAGCATGGCAGGCAGTCGATCAGCTACCCTCAAAATGTCAAATTCGACGGTGACTATATCAACCTACCTAAGATTGGTTTAGTTTTCTGTCGGCGACATCGTGATTTTGAGGGCGATATCAAGACCGTTACCGTATCTCGCAACCCGGACGGTAAACATTTTGTTTCTGTTTTGATTGACGATGGGAAAGAACAGCCTGAGTTAGTCCCAGCAGATAAAGCTATTGGCATTGACGTAGGGTTAACTCATTTGGCGATTACCAGTGATGGTTCTAAGTTCGGCAATCCCAAGTATTTCGTCAAACGTCAACGAAACTTAAAACGTAAACAGCAGAAGCTTGATCGCAAAAAGAAAGGCAGTCAGAATCGAAAAAAGGCAAGACTGGCGGTGGCAAAAGTTCACTCCAAAATTGCCCGATGCCGCGAAGATTCTCTTGCGCGTGCTATCCCGCAAGATAGTTAACGAAAACCAAGTTATTGCAGTGGAAAATCTCAACATCAAAGGCATGGTAAAGAATCATAATTTAGCCAAAGCCATTAGTGATGTTGGCTGGGGTATGTTCTGCACAATGCTTAAGTACAAGGCTGAAAGTGAAGGTAAACAATACATTGAGATTGATCGATGGTTTCCTAGCTCAAAAACTTGTCATGCCTGCCTAAATCAAGTTGAGCATCTCACTCTTGATGTTAGGGCATGGACTTGTAAACATTGTGGTACTCATCATGACCGTGATGTAAATGCAGCCCTCAACATTAGAAATGAAGCCTTGCGGATTTTTGCGTTAGGAACTAGCGCTTCTGCCTGTGCAGGGGATGTAAGTCGATCTGGCAAAACTTCGGTTTTGTTGGACGCCCCGCCCCGTTGAATCAGGAAGCCAGCGCTGTACCAATGAAGTGGTCAGCGTCTGGTAGTTCACTCAACACTCAAGGCATCGAACCACTGTAAAATCCGATTCCAGGCCCACCACCGATCGCTATCAGCAAATTGATGCTGACAACGTTTACTACTGATATGCCCAACATGACCGCCGTAGGCTGTCACCACTAATTCTAAGGCAGGATTGTTCGCGCTAATGGCTTGCAACTCAGGGACAAGAATCGGGTCAAACATCGGATCGTCGGCTGCATAGAGGATGAAAGTGGGTTTTTTGAGGTGAGGCAAAATGTGTAGAGCGCTGCTAGCGTCATAGTATTCTTCCACAGAGGAGAAACCTAACGGGCCAATTACCAGTTCGTGGTCAAAGCCCCAAATGCTGTTGGCGCGTTCAATAGCTGCAGGATCGATCGCCCCTGGATGCGTTTTAGCGATGTTTTTTGCTAGTTTTTTTAACTGTCGCGCGATCGCTTTTTCTAAAAATTTCCCCCACTCATCTTTAACTAGATAAGACAGAGAACGGTTCGAGTCCAAGCTGGGGCAAATAACCGCCGCGCCTGCTAGTTCTGACTCTTCGATCCCTAAGTCAGGCCCCCAATCTGCGATCGTCTGAGCTGATTTTACGGCCCACAAGGCTAATTGTCCGCCCAGGGAATAAGCCGTGAACCAAAAAGGGGCGGGACATCCCATTTCTTTAGCAGCGGCAGCAATCCGAACGAAATCTTCGCCTTCGTATAGGCCATCAGAAGTCAGGGTGGGAGAGAGTTGGGCAGTTTTGCCGTGAGCTCGCCAGTCAAATAATACCACTGCACAGCCTTGGGCATAGGCTTTACGGCCTAGTAGCTTCAGATACCATTGATTATCCAGATCGCCAGTAATGCCGTAAGTGCCGACAATGGTATATCGGGGATTTTCGGGGATGGCAACCCAGCCGAAAATCGGGACTCCACAGGCACCAGTAAAAATGTGTTCTCGGTAAGGGGGCTCTGGGTAAGGGATCGTCTTTTCCCAACCGCGACTAGCCCTTAATGCGGTGTACAACGTCATTAATAGGCCGTTGTTGAGCAGCCAAGGTGGAGTATAGGCAATGGTCATAAGCGAATGTCGGAAATGTCTGTCTCGTTGGTGGGATTTTTTTACTTGACAGGTTGGCTATTCTAGCGAATAACCCTGAAAATCGCAATACTTTTTGAGTAAATGCACTCAAGGGCGAAGTCAAGCCAAAATAATAAACAGGACTTACGCAGGCACGCTATATGTAGCGTGCCAGTGTTTAAGCGATCGCTCTCGATTGGTCTGTGGCCCAAAAGTTTTTGGGGATGGAATGCGAAGAGAATTTAAAGCAGGCTCAAGTTAAATATTTAGCGCAACCCCGAGTGCATTAATAGTTCCAGGAAGGACGAGCGTACCGCAAAAATTACCCGAAGCGAGGGCAAGGGATGATAAAATTCCGAAGCCGCAATTGTTGCCGGAACAATACAAAGCGATTGAGTCAGCAATTGATGATTTACCAGAGTATACTCCCATCCCCGAAATTAACCACGAATGGACTCGTCATTCAGTTGAGTACATGGAAAGACTTGCTAAAGTTCCACCAGGCGGTTTTTTGTATGAAAGCTACGCCGATGCTTTCAAGCGACAGTATCCGGGAAAACCGAGTAAGACTGTTAAATAAAATCACGCTGGCACTCATATTCATCCTTATCTCAACCGCGTTATTTCAGCTCGCGAAATGGCTAGATTGCAAAGTTTCCCGGATTCATTTATTTTTGAAGGTTCAATGAAAAAGGCAATGTGGCAAATAGGAAATGCCGTGCCTCCCCGTTTAGCAGAGTGTATCGGTTTTGCACTTATTCCATATTTGGCTGATATTGCTTTGAACAAAGCTAGTTTAGTTAATAAGTTCCTGTTCCAGAAATCTTAAATTAGTAAAAAACGTAAGCGCATCTCAGCTTGCTATTAATGGTTTTGTCTGATTCAGAAGTTCATTAGCCTTCTCTTTCAACTTATCCACCTGTAATTTATCATTACCTACTGAAAATGATTCAAGCGCTTGCTTTAATTCTTTCAGTGTTTCTAAAGGTAAAGCTTGAGCTTTTAGTGATTGCTCCAAATCCTTCCTATAATCACCTAGAAGAGAGTCTAGAGCCTCAAAGTACCTTTTAATTTGTTGCTCCAATGATTGCTCAATCAATCGGTTAGATTGTTCTTGAATTTCTTCGACTTTATTGTCAAAGAATTTAACTATTTCACCCTTGAAAAGGATTATGTTAACTGTATATCTTTCTTTATATACAAGTTTGTCTAAGTCCACACGGAACCAACCAAAAAAGGTGCTAACTGCACCATAAATTGCGCTCAGTATTGGACTGTTAGCTACCATTGCCACTAAACGAGCCGCAAACTGCACCAACAAACCATCAAATGCTCCTTCTAACAATGCTGTGAGTAAATCAGATAATCCATACCCTCTGAATTCAAGATCGGGGGTATTCACTTCTATGTAAATATCAACTAGCTTGAGCATATCTGGCTTAAAAATAACATCAAAATCTCTTTTTAACCGATCTTGAGCGCGTTCAATAATAGGCTTAGTTTCATTATCTAGTAACTCGGATAATTTTTGAATCCTGCCTTCAGTCTGTTTATCCGTCTCTTTACAAGCGACATCCAATTGACGTTCAATAATTTGCTTCGCCGAAGCTGCTATTTGCTCAGCGAATAGCTTGGCATCTTGCTTACTATCAAATTCAAATTCATCCTTATCTCTATTAAAGATGTTAGATATGTCGTCCCACAAATTGGAAAATACTTTTATAGCAGAATCTAAAACATACTTTTTCAATAGTGTGTCAAGTTCGTTTTTTACGTCTTTTTTGAGGTTTTCTAGGTTGGCGTTTACGGTTTCCTTTATTTCCTTTTTTGTTTGGGCAACCTTTTCATCTAGATTCGGACGGCAATCAGCTAGACTAAAAAGCTCATTCTTAAGATCCTCAATTGCTTGCTGGAGCTTTTCAGCATTACTGTTAATGTAAGTCAGGTCATTTTTTGCATTGTTACATAAATCATCTAGATGAATAAGACAACGATTCAATGCAAACTCCATGCAGCGGGGGGCCACTTGTAGCAAAATTACATTAATTGCTTCTTCCAGAAAAGATGCAAACTTTGATGCTTTCCAAAGTTTTACCGCTTTCTTTTGTAATTCCTCTACAGTTGCATCCTTCAGTTCATCCTCCCAATCAACAGGCCAGACTTCTCTAGCTAATGCTTCGGCAGCTTCAGGATCTTTAATATCTTGACTACAGAGAGATGATTGACGGAGAAAATCCTTAGCGCAGAATGCTTGCCTAGCAGAAACTTCAAATACGCGGTCTGTGTTGGCCAGTTCGAGGTTATTAGCAACAAATTGTTTTACCATTTCCGTATCTATGTCACCTCGACGCCGCTCATCGATTTTATTAACTAAAACATATAAATTTTCTTGACTGCTTGTTCTAATAACTTTGTGAACTTCTGCTTTAATCTTTTCGGCTGCTTCAGCCCTCAATTCAGTAAAATTCAGGACAAGCAGCACAAGTTGGCTACGCTTAAGTTGCTTGGAAACTACAATTTCTAGTTTTTCGCTGACTCCGGCTTCACTTGGCCCAGGCGTATCAACGATTACAAGATTACCTAGCTTCTCTAGTTGTTGATTTTGCTCTGTTCTGAAAAAAGGAGTTTCGATAGATGGAATGTCATTGTCATTGAGCAACTGGAGAGGATCTTGATCTTGGGATACTGCCAGAATGTTGCAAAGACGGATAATATGATTCAACTCTGTCAGGATCTTGTTGATATTCTTACTGCCAGAGATTTCTTCTGAAATTCCAAAATCTGTATCACTGTGGATTTCTTGGAGTAAACTTGCTAAATGCGGATATTCACCAGTCTGCTTAAGAACTTCTTCCATCCCTTGCTGCTTAATTTTAAGCCTGATAGCATCCAATGCTTTCTTAAATGCTTCACAAATTCCAGGACTCAGTTTTAAAATCGGCTCTGCTGCATTTTCTTTCAATACAATCTCTGTTGGCAGTGTGGTCATCGCTGTAGCAGAACTTGGCAGGAGTTCTTGACCAATAATGGCATTAATAATTTTGGATTTGCCAGCATTCATCGGTGCGGCAATAGCCATTCTGAGTTTTAGGTCTGTGACTGTATTAATCTCCTTTTCAATTTCCTGTTGATATATCTGGTACTTGTTTTCTGAGCTATCCTCAGACTTAAGTTCTTTGCTTGCGCGACCCATCAGAGTGCTAACTTCTTGTAACAGGGCAATCACCTGTCTTTGCAGGTCTTGAACATTTGGCTTGGAGGCTTGAGAAGTCATAGGGTTTTTAGTTGGTGTTTATGGTGAATGGTAGCAGAGATTGTATAACAACTTTAAGCAATTTGTAGTCGTTTCCCCAACGTGTGAGGTTCTGGTAGAGGTTTGCCGTCTTCTTGATAGAGTTCAATCAATGTTTCTAACAATTCTTGTCCGTGTTTTGCCGCTTCCTCGTAAGTGTGTCCGTGAGTGCAAGGCTGCATGACATCGGTAAACTCAGGCCAACTGACAACACAAAGTCGATCTTCTTCTGACCACTGGATGATGAGACTGTAACGGCTATTCATCTTGTAGCTCCTTCAGCTTCTGCAAATGGGTTATTTTAATCAGCTTGTTGCTCCTCAACCCTATTTATTGTTAATTCTCAATCCAAGCTTTGAGCAAATATTTTTAATGCTTTGACATCCTCTGATGAGATATTCCCCTCAATTTCCTGATTCTGAAATCGTAGAATATCACCTCTACCATCTTTCGCAGTAATTGTAAGTGTTTTTTCTTGCTGCCAAATACGATACCGCTCTCCCTCAAGAAATTTACCGCCTTCGGGTATTTGTCTGCCGTAGTTCCTTAAGACTGTTTCCGCAGTTTGCACAATATCTAGACTATATTCATATAACAAAATATCACTAGCAAATTTGGGCATACCTGCTTTTTTTTCCAAAAATTCAAGTAATTCAGCAACAGTCTTCGGAGGTTTTTTGTACCTTTCCGACTGTTGCCGTAATAATCTCACTATTAAGTCCGGGTATTCGTCAAATAGCTCGCTCATAAACTCATCAGGTGACAGCGATTTGATGTTCCAAGAAGCTAAATCCTTTTCTTTGAAATCCGCTAGATTGCTGGTAACAATGACATCAGCCTTGGCTGTTACAGCAGCAGCAAGAACATGACGGTCTTTAGGGTCATTTTTCATGATTTGCTCTAAGCCGACAGGTACTTCCATTATTGCTTCGGGAAAGGCTGCATTGATTTCCGCTTCAAGATGGATTGCTTTCTCCTGGCATAATATCCCTTGGCGGACAAGGTTGCTCATTGCTTCATCAAGGATTTTCTGCGACCAATAGGGTAAATACAGACCAGCCTCGGCGGTGGAAAGCAGAGTATCGCGCAGATACATAGGAAACAGGACACAAGCATCGAGGACAACACTAAGCTTAGACATATTAATGTTGGAATTATTTCTATGCCTCGTACAAACCAGCTTCTTCGGTCATCTCGATTAGCCGATCCAAGTGTTTGCGACGTTTGTTGTCTCGATGTTCTTTATATAAAGTTAAATCATCCAAACGAATACGTCTATGCTTTCCTACTTTGATACAAGGAATTTCTCCCTTGTCTAGTAACTTGACCAGAAATGGTCGGGATACATTCAGAATATCAGCAGCTTCTTGTGTTGTCAGTTCCTGATTGTGAGGTACTAGAGAGATAGCTTGACCTGATGCCATTGCACGCACGACCTGACGCAAAATGCTGTAGACTGATTCAGGAATTACTATCTCTTCTCCGTTACTTCCGACTAATTTGGGTTGTGCAAATTCGTGGCTGAGAATCTGATCTAATTTTGCTATTTCTTCTTGTTTTTGTTCGGGAATCAAAACTGACTCAAGTGATGTTTTTTGGTTCAACATAATTAATCTCTTTTTTGATGTGATTGTTTTTGAAGCACAGAGTAAATATGGTGGTATAAGTTGGTATAATCAGCGGTTTAAACCGCTGATTATACCAGACCCCGTTTTATTGGTCAGCAGACAGAGGCCGCGATCGGGGAAAACCTATGCAGCCATTGCTGGAAGGGTATGTAAGTATTTGGCGGGCATATATAGCAATCCTAAATGAGTCACAAAAATTTATCTTAATTAATACCAACTTAATCAGGATTGGTGAAGCCCAATGTGTTTGCAATTGATTTAGGATTGCTATACTTGGTTGTTTCTTTCACGATAACACTTACCGTGCCATAAACGCAATATCCGAAACAAACGAAATATTCAAATTCCCAAAAGGGACAGTTCGATCGCCCGAAATTCCCCATCCCGACTCAAGACGGAGGCCTCGCAGAGGTACAATAGGACGATCGCATTCCCCAACTCCCACCGTGATAGAGCGCTACACTTTGCCCGAAATGGGCAACATCTGGACTGAAACCGCCAAACTGAAAAGCTGGCTGCAAGTAGAAATCGCTGTCTGCGAAGCTCAAGCCGAACTCGGCTACATCCCTGCCGCCGCAGTCGAAGAAATCAAAGCTAAGGCTAATTTTGACCCCAAACGAGTCCTCGAAATTGAGGCGGAAGTCCGCCACGACATGATCGCTTTCTTGACAAATGTCAACGAATATGTAGGCGATGCCGGACGCTACATTCACCTCGGCTTAACCAGTTCCGATGTGCTCGATACCGCTTTGGCGCTGCAATTAGTCGCTAGCGTCAATATTTTGTTAGAACGTGTCGAAGAATTGAGTCAAGCTATTCGCTATCAGGCTCAACAGCATCGCAATACCGTCATGGTTGGCCGATCGCACGGAATTCACGCCGAACCCATCACCTTTGGCTTTAAACTAGCAGGATGGCTGGCAGAAGTCTTTCGCAACCGCGACCGATTAGTGAATTTGCAATCGTCCATTGCAGTCGGCAAAATCTCCGGCGCAGTCGGAACCTATGCTAATATCGATCCGCGAATTGAAGCGATCGCCTGTCAAAACCTCGGACTCGAACCCGATACCGCATCGACTCAAGTCATTTCGCGCGATCGACACGCCGAATACGTCCAAACCTTAGCACTCTTAGCAGCATCGATCGAGCGTTTTGCAGTAGAAATCCGCAACCTGCAACGCACCGACGTTCTCGAAGTCGAAGAATTCTTTTCCAAAGGGCAAAAAGGCTCATCCGCCATGCCCCACAAACGCAACCCGATTCGATCGGAAAGACTCACAGGGATGGCGAGAATCGTCCGCGCCAACGCCGTCGCAGCCTTAGAAAACGTAGCGCTTTGGCACGAACGAGACATCTCTCACAGTTCCGTAGAACGGATGATTTTGCCCGACAGTTCTACAGTAACTCACTTCATGTTGGTAGAAACCACAGACTTAGTAAAACACCTGCTAGTCTATCCCGAAAACATGAAGCGAAACATGAACCTTTACGGCGGAGTCATCTTCAGCCAGCGAGTGATGTTAGCCTTAGTAGAAAAAGGCACGAGTCGCGAAGACGCATACAAAATTGTGCAATCTTGCGCTCACGAAGCCTGGAACAAACCGGGCGGCAATTTCTACAATTTAATTGCTAAGGACGATCGGGTAACAGCTAAGATGACTACCAAAGAAATTGATGATTGTTTCGATCCGCAGTACCAATTGAGGCACTTAGATTTAGTGTATCAGCGCTTGGGAATTTGAGGACAATTAACAATTAAAAATGACTCAGAGAGAGAAGAGAGCGAGCGTTCTCGCGCTTGTCCCACAGTCCGCCGGGGGTTAAAACCCCCGTCTCATAGCTAAAGTCGGTTAAAACCGACTGAAAGACTCATAAAATAAAAGTTTTAGAGAAATATTTCAGTCCTCTGAAGAGGACTTTAGCTATGAGACAGGGGTTTCAACCCCTGTCGGTCTGCCGGGCTGGCAAACAACATGAAAAGCGCGAAAATTCCCCAAAATATGAAATGTAAAAACTCTATTAAATATCCACTTAACCGAGCTATGAAATTCAACCGATTTACAAAATATTTAATTGTATTCGCTCTAATATTACTATCTACAACCACACTGAGTTATACAACATCTATTCGCGCCCAGGAGCCGCCACAAGTGCAAATTACCCAACCAGAACCAAACCCAGTAGTACCTGAAAGTATTTTCATGAGTCAACTTCCCCGTTCCGCGCGACTGGTTGACATCCGCACCGTAAATCCCAACATTCGCCTCGATATCCGATACGCCACTACTAACAATTTCTTAAAACGAAAACTTTACCCTATATCGAAATGCGCTTTGAGAAGTTCTGTTGCTCAACAGTTAGGGCTAGTTCAAACAGATTTGGAAAAAATCGGATTGGGTTTGAAAGTTTACGATTGCTACAGGCCTTTCTCTGTCACTAAGCAAATGTGGCAAGCTTGGCCAGATCCGCGCTATGTTGCTAATCCTGCTAGGGGTTCGCGGCACAATCGCGGTGCTGCTATTGATTTGACTTTAGTCGATCGCACTGGCAAAGAATTAGAAATGCCTACACCTTACGATGATTTTACCGAAAAAGCTCACGGAGATTATCAAGGCGGCAGCGCGGAATCTCGGAAAAATCGTCAAGTGCTTAAGGATGCGATGAAAAAACACGGATTTATGAGTATCACAACCGAATGGTGGCACTTTGATTCGGAAGATTGGCAGAAATTTGCGATTCTTGATATATCGCTGGGAACGATTCCTTAATTATACTATTTATTAAAAGTCACCGATTCGGGTAGGGGGAACGGCCATGCCGTCTCCCTAAATATGTCAGAAAAGTTATTGCAATTTGACCGAAAATTCGTATTCGTATCCTCGGAAATTAGAGTCTAATTGTAATGTGTAACTGCCTGTTACTGGGACTTTTCCAGTCCACTCTGTTTCATTGCCTTGATAAGGATCTCCGGCTAAAAGTTTGCCACCGGGAGTGATAATTTGCGGGAAAACTTCTTGCCGATTCCTAACAGTCATTGTTTGACCTTTTCGGGCGCGAATCCGGTAAGAGTGGCTGCCGCCACCGATAATTCTACCTTTGACGATGGCCTCCTCTCCTCCCGGCAAAAAATTAATCGGCTGGTTGACGTTAGAACAACTGCTTTCGGTGCGTCTTTTCGCAACCCAACCGGGAACTGGATCGGTAATTCGCAGCCAACCGTTTTGTTCTTCGGCGACTGAAACAAAGGTATTATTTTTGAGTTTTCCTACAATTTGGCTGCCCCTTACTTGGGGGCTCGATCGCACATTTAGCGGTGGATTCGGATCGCTGACTACAGCCTGGGTGATTTTGCAACCCGAATTGGGCGGTGTGACAACTACTGGCTCAACTTTTCGCGGGGAGACTCCTGCAACTAGCGAAGATTGAACAGCCGGGGTTTTTGCAGGTTGGGGTTGGGATTTCGGAGATTCTGCAGCCTGGGTTTGTGCTTGCAGAGATTTGGGTGGCCGAGATTGGGGGTTGTTCGTCGGCCCTGCAATCTGGTTTCTGGTGGATGCCGGGGATTCTGCAAGGGGAAGATCGGATTGTTTCATCGCACCCGACTGTATAGTTGCAACAGCCACTCCCACCGCTGTTGCCAGTCCTGCTAAGCTTACTGTGATGATTTGACGCTTGGTAAATGACATAAAAAACCCTCTCTGTATCTATACTAATAATTTTTGTTTGGGAGTTGAGGCGATCGCCAGTTAATTTATGTGGAAATACCTAGTGCGGGCCACAGGGTCAGGATTTTTATATAAAATTTCCGATCCATAAGTGCCGCAATAATTTGAGTCAATAATATATACTGGACGCCTATACTGATGGTAATCTTGCTCTGGGTTATTTGCGCGCCAATTTGCGAAAGTAAGCGTTCAGCGCGAGGTACATAAAATGTCAAAATTGATTCCTCTGAGATTACAACCGCCTCGCGATCGATTGTTGGAGAAGGTGAAGCAGGAAGTCCAAGCAGGCCTGGCGCAGTCTTTGCACGCCGCTGTACTGGCTAACCTCAGTCAAGACTCGTCGCCTCTTGGTGTTAACCGCTGTTGGGATGTGGAAGTGAAAGCCGGCAACCGTCCGAGTTTTCGGCTTCCTCCCAAAGCAAGCATGGCTAAAGTGTTCGATCGCAGCGGCGGCAAATTGGTAATTTTGGGAGCGACGGGTGCAGGCAAAACTACGACGCTGCTAGAATTAGCTCGGGTGTTAATTTCCCGCGCCCAAAAAGATGCTAGTTTGCCAGTACCAGTGCTGTTTGAACTCGGATCGTGGAAAGCAGAATCCGGGGCGATCGCAGATTGGTTAATTGCTCAACTTCAGTTCAAATACGGCATCTCTCCTGGTGTCGGCAAAAAATGGCTTGCCGAACAAAAATTGCTGCCTCTCCTCGACGGCTTGGACGAAGTGGAAACCCACCGCCAAAATATCTGCATTCAAGCAATCAATCAGTTTGTTGAAAGCGAATTTAAACCCAAACATTTAGTAGCTTGCAGCAGTTTTGAAGCTTACAAAAACTGCGAAACTAGATTTCGCCTGCAAGCCGCAGTTTTATTGAAACCTTTAACAGAAACTCAAATTCAAAATTATCTGCTAGAAGCTAGAAGCCGCGAACTTTGGTACAGCATAGAGCGCGAGCCGGAGTTGTTGAAAATAGCAAAAGTTCCCTTGCTTTTGAGCATGATGGCTCTGGCTTACGACGATATTTTAATCGAAGCTTGGAAGCGGATAACTTCTGCTGAAGAACAGCGCAAATATCTGTTAACTGCCTATATTCGCCACCAAATCACCGGACAAGTCAAGCAGTATCCCAGAGGTAAAGAACTGCGGCCGGAACAAATTCGCCACTGGCTGGGGTGGTTGGCCAGAAGAATGGAACAGCAAGGAATTCAAGAATTTTACCTCGATCGCATACCGTCTAGCTGGCTGCAAACAGCCGATGAACGGCGCAAGTATCAGTTGGGAGTTAAGCTGGTTGGCGGGCTGATGTGGGTGATTTTGGGATTAATTGCCACCCTACTCTCCGGGTCGATTTGGGGATTAATTGCGGGTGCTGTTGCTGCGGTAATTAGTGCTTTTTTGCCGGGAATTCCGGGGATTGAAAGTTTTATATTGCGCTTGGTGCTGTGGTCGAACGGCTACATTCCTTGGGATTACAAGCGTTTTCTCGATGCTGCGACCGATCGCCTGCTGCTGCAAAAAACGGGCGATCGGCGCTATCGATTTATTCACGATTTATTGCAAAAACATTTGGCTGAAATTAGTCATTAGTTATTCGTTAGTTGTTAGTTGTTATGTGGAGTTGGCAAATTAATGAGCGATTAAGTAAGCCTCGCTCAAAAAAACAGAATATCCAGAACCCCTACTTCTAGAGGAAGTCCGGGATCTAAGACAAGGTTAGCGGTATTTTTGCCATTTGAAATAGCTGGATCGCAGTAAATTCTAATCCATCAAAAAGTGGCTCTTTTAATAGGGTATCTCCCATATAAGTCTGCGGGGCTGCATCAGGGTAAAAAACTGTAATGCTTCTCGCCTTGCTATCTACTATCCAAACCCGCAATACCTTAGCATCTAAATAATCTCTCGCTTTAGCAGCTAACTGACCGAAAGTTTGTTCGGGTGAAATAATTTCTATGACTAATTCCGGGACGACAGGACAGGCTTCATCTTGATTCCAGTCAGGAGATAAGCGTTCGTAAGAAACATATAAAAGGTCGGGTACTGGCACCCAGTCTCGCCCCTGGCGGGTTAATTTTACCGCCCCTTCTACACCAATTTCTCCCCGTTCGTCACCCCACTGTTCGAGGAGTTTTATTAGGCTTCTGGTGAGGCGAGAATGAAATTTTTTAGGTGACATTTTCGGTACTGCTTGCTCGTCAATAAGTTCGTAGGTAATATCGCCTTCTCCTTCGGGAAGAGCGAGAAACTCTTCCAGAGTGAGTTGAGTTTTTGTCTGGAGCATAATATTCCTCTGCTGTGGGCAGGCAAGTTAGTATTATTTTAACTTCAATATTCATTGACATAATACAAATGTTATGATAAACATTGGCCAAGTCTCAGGTCTTAACTGTCAAATTTGCGATCGCATCCTCATCCACACCCCCAAAAGGTTAAGATTCTAATCTGACCCTCCTGCAATCATTGCTTCACCTCCTATGGCAGAAACCTTATTGTTCAACGCCCTCCGCGAGGCGTTAGACGAAGAAATGGCCCGCGACTCCGCCGTATTCGTACTCGGCGAAGACGTAGGTCAATACGGCGGTTCCTATAAAGTCACCAAAGACCTCTACAACAAATACGGCGAACTTAGAGTGCTCGACACCCCGATCGCCGAAAATAGCTTTACAGGCCTGGCAGTAGGCGCAGCAATGACGGGACTGCGGCCGGTCATCGAAGGCATGAACATGGGCTTTTTGCTGCTGGCGTTCAACCAAATTTCCAACAACGCCGGAATGCTGCGCTACACATCCGGCGGCAACTTCAAAATGCCAATGGTAATTCGCGGGCCCGGCGGCGTGGGCCGGCAACTCGGCGCAGAACACTCCCAGCGCTTAGAAGCATATTTCCAAGCAGTACCCGGTTTGAAAATAGTCGCCTGTTCGACTCCGTACAACGCCAAAGGACTCTTAAAATCAGCCATCCGCGACGATAACCCCGTTCTGTTTTTCGAGCACGTTCTTCTTTACAACCTCAAAGAAAATTTGCCAGAAACAGAATATTTAGTGCCGCTGGACAAAGCAGAAATTGTGCGATCGGGCAAAGATGTCACAATCGTGACATATTCCAGGATGCGGCACCACGTCATGCAAGCCGTGCCCGCCCTGGTAAAAGAAGGTTACGATCCAGAAGTAATCGACCTGATTTCTCTCAAACCCCTGGACATGGAGACGATCGGCGCATCCATTCGCAAAACTCACAAAGTAATTATTGTAGAGGAGTGCATGAAAACAGGAGGCATTGGTGCCGAACTAATTGCTTCGATTAGCGATCGATTTTTTGACGAACTCGACGCACCGGTTTTGCGGCTGTCTTCACAAGATATTCCCACACCTTACAACGGCAATTTGGAAAGACTGACCATTGTCCAGCCCACTCAAATTGTCGAGGCAGTCCAAAAAATGGTAGCTTTGCGAGTATAAATAGTGATTAGTCAGTAGTCATTGGTTGACTGTTGACTGTTGACTGTTGACTGATGACTGATGACTGTTGACTAAAATCTGCCAACTGCCAACGGCCAACTGACCAATGACTAATAATTAAATATGCAAAAACAACGTTCAATATTAGCCCTAATTTTTGTTTTAATCATCGCCGCCATTACTGTAATAGTAACAATTCCGACGCGGCTGGGATTAGACTTGCAAGGAGGGTCGCAACTCACCATTCAAGTAAAAACTACCCCCACAATTCCCAAAATTGATCAGGGAATGTTAGAAGCAGTGCGGCGGATTGTCGAAAACCGGGTTAACGGTTTGGGTGTTTCCGAAGCATTAGTCCAAACAGTAGGAGAAGACCAAATTCTCGTGCAGTTGCCCGGAGTAAATGACCCGCAGCAAGCAGAACGAGTTTTGGGCGGCACGGCAAAGCTAGAATTTCTGGAACAACTGCCCGGAACAGAAACACAATTAGCGATTGAGAGGCAGTTGCAGCAGGAATTGCTGGTCAAACAAGAAGAATTGAAAACTAGCCCGAATGAGGCTGCTATTAAAGAAAATCAGGCTGCTTTGAAAAGAAGTAATGACGCGATCGCCAAACTCTTCAAAAGCAGCGGACTCGGTGGCGAAAACCTCAAAGACGCTCAACCTCAACCCTTGGCCTCTGGGAACAACTGGAACGTTGCTCTCGTTTTCGATACCCCAGGAGGCGAACTATTCGCCCAACTAACGAAAAATTTAGCCGGCACCGGACGCAGTATCGGTATTTTCCTAGACGAAAGAATGATCAGTTCTCCAGTCGTCGGCGTTGAATTTGCCCAGGCAGGAATTACTGGTGGGAGTGCCGTAATTCAAGGCAACTTTACAACGCAAGAAGCCAACGATTTGGCAGTGCAATTGCGGGGCGGCGCTTTGCCAGTGCCTGTCGAAATTGTAGAAAACCGCACAATCGGCGCTAGCTTGGGTAAAGACAGCATTCAAAGCAGTATTAACGCAGGTATCGGCGGCTTAGTTTTAGTCTTGATTTTCATGGTGGCCTACTATCGACTCCCCGGCGTAATTGCCAATATTGCTCTGTTAATTTATGCTCTGTTAACTTGGGCAGCTTTCGTGCTTTTGGGGGTGACATTAACGCTGCCGGGAATTGCTGGTTTCGTGCTCAGCATCGGGATGGCAGTGGATGCTAACGTGCTGATTTTTGAGCGCACGCGGGAAGAGTTGCGGGCGGGGAAATCGCTTTATCGATCGGTCGAATCGGGTTTTTACCGCGCTTTTTCCAGCATTTTAGATGGCAACGTCACAACGGTTATTGCTTGTGTTGCTTTGTTCTGGTTGGGCGCTGGTTTAGTTAAAGGGTTTGCTGTAACTCTGGGATTGGGCGTAGTAGTGAGTATGTTTTCTGCTATTACTTGCAGCCGCACTCTACTTTTGGTAGTGTTGAGCTTTCCGGCGCTGCGAAAACCTCAGTGGTTCTGTCCCAATTTGTCGAAAACTGCTAATAGTTAACTGTTGTTATTAGTTATTAGTTATTAGTTATGTGTTAGTTAGCTGCTACTAATAACCAATAACCAATAACTACTGACTTCTTCCTTCAATCCGTTACATCCGTTACACAATCCGTTGCCGAACTTCCCTCTTCCTTCAAATTATGAAATTCAGTGTTATCAAACAACGATCGCTCTGGTGGAGTATTTCCGCCGCTATAATCCTTGCAGGTATAGTGTCGATGGCGATTTCTTGGACTCGTCCCGACATCCGCGCACCGCTGCGCCCCAGTTTAGATTTTATCGGCGGCACTCGGCTGCAATTTGAACTCGACTGCACGAAACCGGAAAATTGTAAACCCATCGATATTGCTGCTGTCCGCGAAGTCCTGGACGCCCAAGGTTTGGCAGGCAGCAGCATTCAAGTTATCGGCCAAGAACAGCGAGGTTTGTCGCTGCGAACGAAAACTTTGGATGTCGAACAGCGGACTGAGTTGCAAACAGCTTTGAGCGAAAAGATAGGCGCTTTTGCTCCTCAATCTACTCAAATTGATACAGTTGGGCCTACTCTCGGTAAACAATTATTTACGTCGGGATTGTTGGCTTTATTCCTTTCGTTTGCGGGAATTACGGTTTATCTAACATTCCGGTTTCAGTTGGATTATGCCTTTTTTGCTTTCGTTGCTCTGTTCCACGACGTGTTGGTTACTCTTGGTGTTTTCGCGTTTTTGGGTTTAGTTCAAGGAGTGGAAGTTGACAGTTTATTTGTGGTCGCGCTCTTGACAATCATCGGTTTTTCTGTTAACGATACAGTGGTAATTTACGATCGCGTGCGAGAAATAATCAAGCTAAATCCGGGACAGTCGATCAATCAAATTGTCGATGATGCTGTTATGCAGACCATGGGAAGGTCAATTAACACGACTTTTGCTACTCTCCTGACACTGTTTTCCATCTTTTTGTTTGGCGGCGAAACCCTCAAATACTTTGCTTTAGCATTGATTGTCGGCTTTATTGCGGGTGCGTATTCGAGTATTTTCATTGCCAGTACCCTGCTAGCTTGGTGGCGCAGTCGCACGGCCCACTCTATCCCCGTCCCCGCAGAAGGAATCAACCAGTCAGAGGAAGTTTAATTGTCAGGACTCATCAGTCATTAGTTATTAAGCTGCTGACTGCTGGTAACGGTTAACTCAGGACTAAGGCAAAAAAATGGTTTGACACGCCACTTATAGCGGTAAGCTGCGCGCTGGGTACCCTAAATACTAATGACTAATAACTAATGACTAATGACTAATGAAAGCGACGCAAATTTTCAAATTGAAGTCCAAAGGCTTCACAAACTAACAGTTTATGGCCGATGGTTAACTGTGATATTACTGTGGATTAGCGTCGGTTCTTTGAGCATTTGGGGTTTGCGCCGCGAAATCGCTTTGTGGTTAGAACACTTCACTTGGGCGGCGGTGCGCTACGGTTTATCTTTTAATCGCTGGCCAACTCTCGGTTTGGGTTTGTGCTTGGGAATGACTTTAGCGGTGCTAACTTGGCAAAGTCGCAATATGGTGCGAGGATTGCCCCATCGGGAAAAACAGGGTTTGGAACAACAAGTTCGCCGCATTCGCCAGCGGGGGCCGAGTCATCCTTTGTGGAAGTGGGTTTGCAAAGGTTCGCGGTAGCCGACGGGCTTTATTCTTTAGTCTCAAGCCAGAGGAACGAAAGTTTGACTCTTAAGCGGTTTCAACGGCCGAGTTCCTAACTTTTATTGCTTCTTCCTTCTTCCTTCTTCCTTCTTCCGACGGACATCGGACTGACATCCGTTACATCCGTTACATCCGTTACACAATCCGTTGCCGAACTTCCTTCTTCCTTCTTCCTTCTGTTGTATCACGCAAAACGAGGCAAAATATGTGCTACGGAAGACTGTTGAAGCGGAATTTCGATCGCAAATTCTGCTCCTTTTCCCAGTTCCGAAAAGCACTTCAATGCGCCGCCGTGTTGGTTGACAACAATTTCATAGCTAATCGACAGTCCCAAACCCGTTCCTTGGCCGACCGGCTTAGTAGTAAAGAAAGGGTCAAACAACCGCTTCCGAACCTCTTCTGTCATCCCCGGGCCGTTGTCAGAAATTTTAATTATTACCTTTTTTTTCTCAATTAATTCGGTGCGAATCCGAATCGCAGGAATCAGGCTGGTAGAGTTAGAAAGTAATGATTGAGTCGTTTTAAAAGACTGCTTTTGGTCGCCTAAGTGCGACTTTTTAGGGGGGTTTTTATCGACATTTTCGTATTTATTAGACTCAACCAGAGCGTAAATTGCATTAAGTAAAATATTCATAAATACCTGATTGAGCTGTCCGGGATAGCACTGCACCAGCGGCAAGTCGCTGTATTCTTTGTGAATTTCTATCGCCTCCTGCCCCGGTTTCCCTTTAAGCTGGCTTTGCAAAAGCATAATCGTGCTGTTGATACCTTCGTGAATGTTGACCTGCTTCATTTGAGCTTCGTCTAACCTGCAAAAATTCCGCAGCGACAAAACGATGTCGCGCACTCTTTCTGCACCTTGCTGCATAGAGTTTAAGACTTTCGGCAAGTCTTCTAGTAAATAATCGAGTTCGATTTTTTCTGCTTCCGCTTCAATTGCTGCGATGGGTTCAGGACAGTGCTGTCGGTAGATGTCGAGCATCCGCATTAAACCTTGCGTGTACTCTTTAGCGTGGTGCAAATTGCTATAAATAAAGCCGATCGGATTGTTAATTTCGTGAGCTACTCCGGCTACTAACTGCCCCAAAGAAGACATTTTCTCTGTTTGAATTAGTTGAGTTTGAGTGCGCTGAAGTTCTAACAAGGCAAGTTCGAGCTGTTGGGCTTGATGTCTCAATTGCGCTTGCGATTCTCGCATCGCCACCGTTGATAACTCGTGAATTTGCAACTGAGAAAGCAGCAGTTGGTGTACGTCTAAAAGTTTGTAAGTTTCCGGTTCTACTTGTACTACAATTGGTTCGTGGATGAGTTCGGGCGATCGCTCCAAAGACTGCCGCACTGCCGTCATAATTGAGGTTTCGCGATCGAGAACCAACATATCAGTTTTAGTAAAGCGGTAGAGTATGAACAAAGGCTGTTGAGAAAATAACTCCAAGCTGTAGGGGCGGCTCATGTGTTCAAAATAACGCCGCCGCGAAATCATCCCTATAAACTTTCCTCGCTGAGTGATGATGATGCCCGGAACTAAAGGGTTTGCTTGAAAAATTTTAGCAACTTCGGCCCCCGGACACTCAGATTCTAGGAGAAAGTCGTACAGGGTTAATTCCTGTAGAGTCGATCGCAAACCAAGCGGCGATTTTAGGGGACTCAACCCGTCAGTTTCATACACTGCTCCCTCCTTTGGTAATTGGCAGTTGCGGTTGGCTGCTGGAGTCTTGCCTACTATTGAGACGGCGTTTTTAACTCTTTTTATAGCTTAGTTATCAACTTCCCTCTGCTCCCTGGAATCCAGTTAATTCAGCAGGATTTTTTTTTGCCTTAAATCATGCTGGTGTCCCCCGAAACGATATTGCAGGTTAGATTGATTTAACAGCCAATACCACTTTGAAACCTGACTATGTATTGAATTTTATATATCCAAGATTTTACTAATCCGAATATAACAGTCATAACTATTTTTAATGTTTGATGACATTAATTTGGTTCAGATGGATAGACATCTGCGACCTGTGGCAGTACATTTCGTATTACCCCTTGCGTAAAATTATATTACAATAAGACAACAATAGCGACAAATCGGCAGCCGATCGCCAGATTTTAAAATTCAGGCAAAACAGGTTTCTGGAAATTGCCAATGAATCTCAATTGTCAGTTTTTTTGCACAAATGCCGATCGCACTCAACCCGAGGATTGTCATGTAGGTAGTCTTCCAGCCAGGGACAGCCGATAGCGAGCAATTTGTCAAGTTTGGCAGCTTATACTTTAGCCGCATCGACACTCCAAAGCTTCACCGACGAAATTTTTCCCGGCAGATGCTAAAGTTGTGCGATCGCAACTAACACTCACATTCCACACATCCGCTTAATGTGCCTTAAAATTTTCCACAAAAGTACGGTCGGGCCACGAACTTGAGATTCAAACTCGGTCGCTGGCAAATCCGACAAGGAGAATCAAGAGGAAGCAGAAAGAAATAATTCTATTTTACCCGACTTTTCCCCAACTTCAACTTCAATTTGAGGAAGTTGGTTTGGTTACGATAATATTTCGATCATTATTATTTCTCCTCCCCCTTGATTTTAGGCAATTCTCATTAGAAACTCTAAGATGTTGATTTGAGGAACCTCGCGGGGTGGGGTTTGGTTGGGCGATCGCACTGGGCTAAATTGAAATGAGATTTGAGGAAAGTAAGCGACGGTTTCCATGTGCGGTTTCCCGAAGTAGAGGTGGTAACTATATACACGGCGGGACGATCGTACTTTCAGTACAATGTCACTATTTCAACCGGTACACCTGTTGAGTCTGAGTCTCGGAGAGTGTGAAAGTCCCTTTAATCATTGGGCTGTCTGGATCGGAGGTTTTTGAAGAGTGGGGCGGTGCGAGGCCCAGAAGCAGACTGTTAACCAAGCGGCACTAGGGAAGTCGGCAGCTAGGGCCTACCGAGGAAGGATTTTAGGCGATCGCCGTTAAATATCAAGAGAAAAAAGCACGATAGCACCAACAGCAATATCACCCAAAAGAATGATTGATCGACAAAAAGTTGCGTGTTATAATTCTAAATAATTCTATACAAAAATACTTTTACCTAAAAGGAGAACAAAAAATGGACACCCCTACAGAGCGCCTACAAGAACCGGTCGGGACAAGAGAACTCGAATCAATACCTGTATCTGAAAAAGTTTCTTCCCAAAAAGTTAGTGAGGTTAATTTTGAAACGACTCCTTTAGAAACCCCAGCTTATACTCAGCAAAAAGTTAGCGTCGAGGAGGTGAAAATTAACGGCGACGATTTGGTTGCTAAAGTTAAAGAACTGATTCACGAAGGAAATATCCGCCGCATCATTATCAAAAATGAAGAGGGACGGATTTTGGTAGAAGTTCCTCTGACGGTGGGAGTAGTCGGTGGAGTCATCGGTGCGGCCTTGTTTCCAGTCATTGCAGCAGTAGGAGCGATAGGTGCATTAGTCGCTCACATGACTATCATCATTGAAAGAACCGAGTAAAAAAACTCAGTTGTTAGTAATAGCGGATGTCCGGTTAATTTCCCGCAATCAACCTTGTTGGTAGTGAGTAAGACCCTCCTCTCTTTATGGATGAGAGAAAAATGACCTTTATTACTACTAAATTAATTGTGGTTATCTAACCGGACTTAAACAAACTTCTAGCACAAACTGGCTTGATAAATAGATGGCTAGTAACTCTTACTACTCCCTTCTCTTTTTTCCCGATTTCTAGGCTCTATTGCCCTCCCACTCTGGCAGTAAAGTTGCCACTTGTAACGGTGCAATGAATCATCTAAGATGAGGTAAAATCCCTGGCTGAGCGTGGTTTGATGACACTGGTTCATTACCTTCAAGTGACGTTGATTCATTTCACTGAATGACCAAGGCGCTGCGCTTAAAAAATGGTGTAATTTGTGGTAAGTTACTCGCACGGCGTGTGCCACCATCGGCGAGAGGTGGTTTGGCTCACTTTCTCCCAATAATTCGCCTAAATAGTTCCTAAACTCCCGTTTTTGGGCTTGATGACGAAAGATCTCGTCAAATCTTGGACACCATTTATAAAAGCAGGGGGGCATTGCGGCAGGGGTTGTCTCCTTCATTGCTCATCTTTTAAGTTTATATACTTGCTCTGCAAGCATATAAACTCATTTAGCCTGTATTTTTTGTTTAAGTCCGGCTAATCCTATTCCCTTGGAGGACTCAGACAATCACTCGGAGGGTAGAGCCTGGTTAATGCGTTCGTTAGTTAGATTCGATACAGATTAAGGAAAAGCCAAAAGTTCTCTAAACTCCCTAAGCATTAAGGTGTTAAGCATTTAAACCGGGTATGACTAAAACCCCCAAGGTTTACACATGAATATTGACTGAATCTTGGCTGAATCTTGACTGAATCTTGACGGAATCTTGAGTGAATCTTGAGTGAATCTTGACAGTGAATCGAAGTAAGTGATTTAAATGCTGAACAGCTTAGCTCAAGTTTTCAAACCAGAGCATCTCCTACAGACAAATATTTTTTGAATAGTTGTGGCGAAGATAATTATGAAACCTAACGAAGAAAATAGCTCTAGCCGTGAAATTCATCAAGAAGTTCACACAGATGCAACTAACGGTCACGTCAGTACAACGCGAACTACTAAAAGTGTTCCGAGTACAACGGGGAAGGCTTCTAAAGAAGCAGCTCATCACCAAGGTTTTGTACAGGGTGAAATGGCGGAAAACCACCGCCAACTTGGAGTCCAAGAAGTCCGCGATAATGAGAATGCTGGTCGCGGGTTACTGTTAGGGATTCTTCTTGCTTCTTTGGCAGGCTTAGTTCTGGGCAGTGTATATTACTTCAATCGGGGTGAGGAGGCTCCTACTCCTACTGCTGCTCCTGTGATTGTTGTACCGAAAGCGAATCAACCTTCAGCAACACCTGCTCCGACTCGGACTATAGAGAGAGAAAAAACGATCATTCAAAAAATTGTTCCGGTTCCGGTTCAACCATCTCCAGTTCAAAAGGCTACGCCTGCTCCTCAACCAAGTCCAGCTCAAAACGCAACTCCGGCTCCTCAAGCAAGTCCGGCTCCCAATATCAATATTACAATTCCAAATTCACAGCAGCAAGATGCACCTGCTCAGCAAGCAGCACCGTCTCCATCTTCGCCGTCAAATAATACCAATACTACGGTTCCAACTCCGCAGGATGAGCCAGCTTCCACTGCGCCAACTCCAGCACCTGAGAGTTCAGCTACTCCATCTCCCACTCAAGATGAGGGCGCTCCTGGAGCAGGTACCAGCGGCGAAACCAATACGGAAAGCCAGAGCGATTCTAATCCTACGGGTACGGGTGTACCTGAGAGCAACTCCGGCGCAGAGGGTGCGACTGGTTCACCGCAATAGAAGTTGGATGTCGAATTAGCCCGCCAGGGGTTCAAACCCCAGGCTCATAGCTAAAGTCCTTTAAAGAGGACTTTTTTTATGGTTTCAACTGAGATCTTGCACCATTGTCAATAAGCCTGCTATGGGCGGGATCTCCTGCCCACCCCACAAGAAAACTGATTCTTCGTCGAACAGGCCCGAAAGCCTGTTAAGCGAGAATGGTGCAACATCTCAGACTAACCGGACATTGTGGCTGAACTCAAGAAACCTAGTTTCTGCAATGGAAAACGTTTTAAGATTGTGCCAACCTATCTTAAGAAACAGTTTGGTGAACTAATTTAACTTTCCCTAAAGCCGTCTTCCTGCTCTCAAAGAGTTTCATCACGCCGGAGGAGATGGTCTCGATGACATCGGGAGCGCAGTAAGAGAGAAACTCTTCCGAGGAAGTAGGATCTGCAAAAAACTCTTGAGCTTTCTTCAACAAGTTTTCAGTTTCAGCAAAGCCGATAGATTTGATAATAAACGTAGAAACCGGGGAGTTTTTAATATCATAGCGCGATTCTTGATTGCGTCCTATTTCTAGCAGGTATAACACTTCTCTTTGCAACTGAGTCTCTAAGGGGTAGGCGCTCTGTCTGTTGGGCAAGTAATCCTCCAAAACCGAGGTTTTAAATCCTGGTGTCCGCAATTCTCCCATCATCGTTGAAAGCGGAATATCGCGCCCCAAACGGTAGGAAAGAGCTTCTAAAATGGCGATGGTAATTAGCTTGACACCAAAATAAAGTTTAGCAACTTCGATATTTTTGCGAGTTCGGGCAATCAGGTTAGCGTAGGTTTCATCGTCCGGCTCTTGCATAAACTGCTGGAAAACCAGTTCGGGTTTGAGGAACTTCAAAAATCCTTCCATTTTTTGCAGAGACTTGCGATATCCGGCAACAGTATAGGAATTAACATTGGTCAATTCGTGGTTGGTTTCTGGCATCAAGTTCCAGGTATTGTCTAAGAAATTAGAGGAATTTGGAGAGGCAAAATTCTCGACATCCCGATTTGCTAACCTGACAGCACGCTTGACAATTTCTACGGTTTGGGCATCGCTCCATCCCAAGTTAAAATCGCGGTTCGCACTTACCAAACGCTGGTGCAAAAGTTCGATCGCGCTCAAACCACTGGGCGAAAGCGGACGAAAAGGAATAGTAGCTTCGATGCAAGCGGCGATTTCGGCGATCGTACTAGCTGGCAAAAAAGGCTCCAAACATTTGGCAGCAATAACGGCACTCAAAAATTCGTTTTCACCCGCAAACCGAGAGAGAGCCTTGCCGGGAATAAACCCAAAGACTGAGGCCACTAGGTGATACATGGCATCGTCGGGCAGTTCGGTTTCATCTCTAATAACTAACTGGGATCGCACCTCTTTGACAAAAGGACAAAGGGCGCTGCTAATATTGAAACTAACCCCCTGATCGACTTGCACGTACACGAGGTCGTGAAACAGCGCAGCCAGCACCTCGATCGGATCGACTGACCCCCCGACCTCAAAAATGTGTTCCGACGTGTGAAAGGAGCGCCAAGGCCCTCTCATCGCTTGAATGATTAGCTCAGCTATCTGCTCCAGCTTTGGAATATCTACTCGACCTCCTAATTGCTCGATCGAGCTTGCCAAGCAATCCAAGCACCGTTTTTGTTCTGCTAAAAGCTCCATTTACACACCTCCAGTGCATTCCCTGATTGTCTTCCGCTTGATTGCATGGTATCAAAACGCGCTGCGATCGTGCCATGATTCGTCACTCAAAAATTTTAAATTTTAGGTTGAAACAGGGAGAGGGGGCGAGGGAAAGAGGAATAGCGAGGAATAGCGAGGAATAGCGAGGAATAGCGAGGAATAGCGAGGGAGAGGGGGAGGGGGAACTTAAATATTAAAAATTCTGCCGTTGTGGAGATTAGGGCAACTTGGGCGATCGGTATCATAAATTACAGTAAAAATGACAAAAAGTGGGTAACAACTTGATGAATTTTTGATTAAATTATGAGGGGTTTTTGACAAAAGCTGTGGGTGGGTGGCATTGATACCAGCTTCAACCTGCGGTGGTATAAATACAGCGTCCAGCCTCAGAATAAGATTCGTAGACCTGCTGATAAACCTCTTAACATTTGGGCTGATACACTTCAGTTGAGTAGCTTTCGGGAAATCGATCTAAAGCTTCCTCGATCGCCACTTTAACTGCTGCCTTGGTTTGCTGTCGCCTCCCCGAATCTAACACTAACAGAACTTACGCAACTGCCACAACTGCTCCTGGCACCATGCAGCACAAAATCAGACAATAAACATGGGAATATGGGGGCGTTTCACTGGCTCAATCAAATAATTGGACAACATCAATCGAGCTTAAATACCTCCTTAATCCCTTAGTCCCCCTCGGCTGGGACTTCGTATGTTTAGAAGCGATTTAAATCGCCGAATCAACTGTTAGATTCCCAACTTCTTTAAGAAGTCGGGGCTCGGGGGATTGTGTCTTTTGAGCCGCTGTTTACTGCATCCGATCGATCGTCCGATACTGCACCGCCTCCCCCACATGATTCGTTTTCAAGCTTTCATCCCCCGACAAATCAGCAATAGTCCTAGCAACCTTCAAAATGCGATCGCTCGCCCTCGCCGAAAGCCCCAACTTCCGAATCGCCATCTCCAATAAATTCCGAGAAGCCTCATCCAACTGACACCATTTGTTAATGTGACTGCTTTGCATTTCCGCATTACAGCGCAAACTAGATTCCGACTGAAAACGGCGAGTTGCGAGCTCTCGCGCCCGCTGCACCCTCACCCGCACCGGTTCCGACTCTTCCCCCGTCGGCTGTCGCGTAATTTCCTCGGGTTTCAAACGATTAACCGCCACTTGCAAATCAATCCGATCCATCAAAGGCCCCGACAGTTTAGCCCAATATTGCTCCCTCTTTTGCGGCGAACAAGTACACTGTTGAATCGAATCGCCGTAATAACCGCAAGCACAAGGATTCGTACTTGCAACTAAAGTGAATTGAGCCGGAAACATCACCGATTGTCTAGTGCGAGAAATCGTCACATAACCATCTTCCAGCGGTTGTCGCAAAAACTCCAAAACATCTCTTTTAAACTCAGTTAATTCATCGAGAAAAAGGATGCCGCGATGTGCTAAGGAAATTTCACCCGGACGCGGAAAACTGCCGCCACCTACCAAAGAAGGGCCAGATGCCGAATGGTGAGGACTGCGAAAAGGCCGATCGCCCACCAAGCTTCCCTTATCCTTCAATAACCCGGCCACCGAATGAATTTGAGTTACATCCAAAGCTTCCTCAAAAGTCAGCGGCGGCAAAATACCCGGCAAACGCCTCGCCAACATCGTCTTACCGCTCCCTGGCGGCCCCACAAAAATTAAATTGTGTCCCCCCGCCGCCGCAATTTCCAAAGCCCGCCGCGCGTGAATTTGCCCCTTTACATCTTTTAAATCTAAACCCGGAAACCGCGTTTTTGCTAACTCTTCTCGACCGTTTACTTCTACAGGCGAATAAACTTCAGGATTGTTTAAAAAATCAGTAACAGCAAAAATATTCTCAAAACCATAAACAGATATTCCGTGCACCAAAGCCGCTTCCTGCGCGTTACCAGCCGGTACAACCAACCCCGAAATACCCATTTTTTGAGCAGCAGCGGCGATCGGCAAAACCCCAGCCACAGGCCGCAAACTCCCATCTAAAGAAAGTTCCCCTAAAAACAAATAATCTCCCAAAAGTTGACCGCTGACTTGTTCCGATGCTGCTAAAATGCCAATGGCGATCGGCAAATCAAAACTCGGCCCCTCCTTTCGCAAATCCGCCGGAGTCAAATTAATCACAATACTCCGCATGGGAAAAGCATATCCCGAATTTTTTAGCGTAGCCCTAACCCTTTCTTTAGCTTCTTGCACCGCAGAATCGGGCAATCCCACAACGACGATTTTTGGTAGCCCCCCTGACACATCAGCCTCAACACCCACCTTTACCGCGTCAATTCCAACGATCGATGCACTCCAAACCCTAGCAAGCATTTTTCTTTATCCTTAATTTGCCTGTCCCTGATTCATCATCTATTATGATTAACAATGACTAATGAATATCGGAAGAGGCAAGAAAAACTTTTCCTTGCCTCTTCTTTTTCTCCTCTTCCCTCTCTCCTGCTGGGTCTTCCCTCTTCCCTCTTCCCCTTCTCCCTTCCCATTTGGGCCTTCCCTCTTCCCACTTCCTTCTTCCTTCTTCCTTCTTCCTTCTTCCTTCTTCCTTCTTCCTTCTTCCTTCTTCCTTCGTTAACAACCCATGACAACTCAAGAAACGCTTTTCAGCAAAATCATCCGCAAAGAGATTCCCGCAGACATCGTTTATGAGGACGACTTGGCCCTCGCGTTCAGAGATATCAATCCGCAAGCACCCGTCCACATCCTCGTCATTCCCAAACAGCCTATTGCCAAATTAGCCGATGCCGAGTCGGGAGATCATGATCTCATGGGACACCTGCTGCTGACTGTCAAGCGGGTAGCAGAACAACTCGGACTTAGCAACGGCTATCGCGTCGTCATTAATAGCGGCAGCGACGGCGGCCAAACTGTAGACCACCTGCACCTTCACATTCTCGGCGGACGGCAGATGAAGTGGCCCCCAGGCTAAAGCCTAATTTTTACGCAGAACTTGCGGACTCATCCTCAGAAACCCGGTTAATTTCTATTGCCAAGCGCCTCAGAAACCGGGTTTCTTTTTTCGTCAATAAACCCGGTGGATTGGAGATTATTGAGAATGCAGCGCGATCGCACTAGAAACCCGGTTTTCAGTATTCTCCCGATAAAAATTTCCCCTCGCAGAATTCACCGATGATATGTAAATAAATATTAAAAATCATCTCTTCACGACCTAATTAACAGATATTTAAATAGAAAGAAAATCGACCTGAACAAAAATAATTTGCTCGAACTGCTAAACCAAACTACAGACAATAGATTCAGTTCTTCAGGTCGCTATATGTAAACCGTGTGGTGTGTAATTTTACTTTGTAAAAGACTACAAATATTTACCAAGAATCCAGTTTTTGTAAATGTTTGTAAAATGTTTAAATTGGCAGCAGTAATCCCTTGGCAAACTTTAGGGAATGGTGTTACTAATATAAGCGTGGGGCATCCCCACAACGAACTTTGAAAATTCAATTAAGCCATCATAAACCAAATGACAACAACCGTACAGCGTCGCGAAAGCGGCAACGTTTGGGAACGGTTCTGCGAGTGGGTAACTAGCACCGATAACCGGATTTATATCGGTTGGTTCGGCGTCTTGATGATTCCCACCTTGCTCAGCGCCACCATCTGCTACATCATCGCCTTCATCGCTGCTCCTCCTGTGGATATCGACGGCATCCGCGAACCAGTTGCTGGTTCCTTGATGTACGGCAACAACATCATTACTGGTGCTGTTGTTCCTTCATCGAATGCGATCGGGCTTCACTTCTATCCCATCTGGGAAGCAGCTTCCCTCGATGAATGGTTGTACAACGGCGGCCCCTACCAATTGGTAGTTTTTCACTTCCTCCTTGGCGTTTTCTGCTACATGGGTCGTGAATGGGAATTGTCCTACCGTTTAGGTATGCGTCCTTGGATCTGCGTCGCTTACTCTGCACCAGTTGCAGCAGCCACCGCAGTATTCTTGATTTACCCGATCGGACAAGGCAGCTTTTCTGACGGTATGCCCTTGGGTATCTCCGGTACATTCAACTTCATGATCGTGTTCCAAGCCGAGCACAACATCCTGATGCACCCCTTCCATATGCTGGGAGTGGCTGGTGTCTTCGGCGGTGCTCTGTTCTCCGCCATGCACGGAAGCTTGGTAACATCTTCTTTGGTTCGCGAAACAACCGAAACTGAATCTTTGAACTACGGTTACAAATTCGGTCAAGAAGAAGAAACCTACAACATCGTTGCAGCCCACGGCTACTTCGGTCGTTTGATTTTCCAATACGCTTCCTTTAACAACAGCCGTTCTTTGCACTTCTTGTTAGGTGCATGGCCAGTTGTCGGTATCTGGTTTACCGCTTTGGGTATTTCCACGATGGCGTTTAACTTGAACGGTTTCAACTTCAACCAATCGATTATCGACTCGCAAGGTCGCGTGATCAACACTTGGGCTGATGTCATCAACCGCGCTAACTTGGGTATGGAAGTAATGCACGAGCGCAACGCTCACAACTTCCCCCTCGACTTGGCCGCCGGTGAAGTCACCCCAGTAGCAATGGTTGCTCCTTCCATCAACGGCTAAGTTTTAGTTTTTGATTAACAAAAAGCGCTCCTAGAAATAGGGGCGCTTTTTGTTTTGGCAAGTAGAATTTGAGAGATTTTTTTCTGTTAAATCCGTTAAATCCCATACACGGCGCGTTGCCGAGCTTCCTTCTTCCCGAGCGATCTGATATATTAATTAGGAATTATTATTTTTGGCAATCATCAAAGTGGCGATATTTAACAGGCACAAATTTGCAAAACTCGCGGTTCATAAATCCAAAACATTAGCCTGGGCGATCGCATTTTTTAGCGGCATTTTGATGGCATTGACAACCGCCCCAGTAAATGCTTGGCTATTGGCTTGGGTAGCCCTAGTTCCCCTCTGGATTTTGGTTGTTAGTTATGAAAGGCCTCTTCAAGAAGTAAAACAACAAAAATTCTTCCTTCTTCCTGCTTCATTCTTCCTTCTTCCTTCACTCTGGGGAATTGGCTATCACGGATTAGCTTTATCTTGGATTAGGGGAATTCACCCGATGACTTGGTTGGGAGTTCCTTGGTGGCCGAGTTTGGCGATCGCACTTTTTTGCTGGGCCTTCATCACCCTGTGGGGAGCCGCCTTAGTTGCCGTTTGGGCGTGGTTATTTGTAATTCTCAACTCCCTCACTTTACCCGGCAAAAATCCTATTATTCTTCTTAACTCCCCCCCTTTACAAGGGGGGGCTGGGGGGGGTACCTCTGATCTTATTCTTCTTAACTCCCCGCCTTTACAAGGGGTGGCTGGCGGGAGTAGCTCTAAATTTTCAGCATTAACTCGCCTTTTTATTGGCACAGCTTTGTGGTGTGCCTTAGAAAGTATTTGGAGTACAGGTTCGCTGTGGTGGACATCACTATCTTACACGCAAAGCCCGCACAATTTAGCAATATTGCACCTCGGTCAACTCTCCGGACCCAGCGCAGTAACAGCCGCTATTGTAGCAGTAAATGGCTTAATCGCCGAAGCTTTTATTGAAGGAAGAAGGAAGAAGGAAGAAGGAAGAAGGAAGAATTGGATTCCTTATATTTTGCCTGGGAGTTTGTGTTTAGTTTTGCATATTGCAGGATGGAGCTTATACAACCGCCCTTTGAATCAAGAAGCTGCAACCGCTTTAAAAATTGGCATTATTCAAGGCAACATTCCTAACGAGATTAAGTTTGATTCAGCGGGTTGGGGGCGCGCTTTGGAAGGTTACACCACTGGATACAAACAGTTAGCAGACAGGAAAGTCGATGCTGTGTTAATTCCAGAGACGGCTTTGCCTTTTATCTGGACAAACGAGTATCAGCGTTCTACTCTTTCTTTTTACCAAGCTATTCTCGAACGCGGCGTTGTGGCTTGGGTTGGAGGCTTCGGACAGCAAGAGAATAGTATCACTAACAGCTTATTGGCGATCGATCGCACAGGAGAAATTGTCGGCCGCTACGATAAACTCAAGCTCGTACCTTTAGGCGAATATATCCCTTTTTACGAAATCTTAGGCGGGATTATTAATCGGCTTTCTCCCTTAGATGCTCATTTAGTACCCGGTAATTCTCAACAATTGTTTGATACGCCGTTTGGCCGCGCCATTGTCGGAATTTGTTACGATTCGGCGTTTGCGGAAATTTTCCGATATCAGGCGGCGAAGGGAGGTGAATTTATGATCACCGCTTCCAACAATGCCCATTACAAACCGCCAATGTTGGATCAACATCATGCTCTAGATGTGATGCGGGCAATTGAAACTGATAGATGGGCAGCTATCGCAACTAATACAGGTTACTCTGCTTTTGTAAATCCTCGCGGCGAGACGGTTTGGAAGTCGAGAATTAATACCTATGAAGTTCGGGATGCTACTATTTATCGGCGCCAAACTCAGACTTTGTACGTGCGGTGGGGAGATTGGCTGACACCTGTATTGTTAGTATTGGCTGGGTTAATGCGGTTTATTGTTAAAAATTAACCCCAAGATTTTAGATTTTAGATTGTGTCTACAAATCTAAAATCTAAAATCTAAAATCTAAAATCGAAGGACTTTACTTATCTTTCACGTGTTCGTGAACGCTAGGAGATAAAGAAATTAAATCGTCCATATTGCGCTGCATAGCAGCACACATATTGTCCAAAGGCAAATCATTGGCATCGTGACCGAAGGGATTTTCTATTTCAATGCCGATTTCTTCTATGCCGAACAAAGTAAAACTAATTAAAGCCACAACTGGGCCGGTTCCCCAACCCAAATCCTTCACCATTTGAAAGGGCAGTGCCAAACAGTAAAGCAACAATAGTTGTTTCAGGTGAATCGCGTAAGCCAAAGGGATAGGCGTCTTCAAAATGCGCTCGCAGCCCCCTAAGACATCAATCATAGAGTTGAGCAACTCATTCATACCAGTTAACTGATAAACATCCAGGCAATTGCGCTCGTACTGCTCGTGCATATAATCCTCAATCCAAAAGGCAATTTCTAGGGGCGGATTGTTCATCGATTTGAGCTTTTGGTACTGCGCTGGGGACATTAACGGCTCCAACTCTGGATTGACTGATTCTTGCCGCAAGTGCAGTTTCATTGCCACTGCCAAGGCAACTAATAGGCGCAGTGCTGACTTTTTTTCTATGATATCCTGCGGGTCTTTTTCCTCAATTGCTACCCAGATTTGACGAGCCAAATTGCGGATGTTATTGTTTAAAGTACCCCAAAATCTGCGACCTTCCCAAAATCGTTCGTAGGCTGTATTTGTCCGGAAAACTAACAGTAAACCCAGGACAATACTCGGTACAATACTCGACAAAATCGGCATGGACACTGGCCAATTAAAAAAGTGCAGCAGGGAAATAATAACTCCAAAGCCGCCGCACAGCAAAACGCGGGGCAAAATGGAGGGAATGACAGACCCCCGAACCTGTAATGCAATTTTAAACCAAGGCGGTCGATCGCGACTCATGCAAGTCTCCTCATTAAATTAGTAGTCTGCGCCCTAGGGCTGGCAGCGCCAATGCCGGCGACACTTAGTTCTTCGGCTCCCGCCTGTCGATTTGAGATTCGAGATTTTAGATTGACTCCACAGATAAATCTGGGGGGTTTGAACTTTGCTCTAAAATTTTTTGGTCTCCACGACTGCTGTCGGGGGCTTGTATCCCTATTTGGGTGCGGTGAGAGCTTCCGAAAAAAGCTTTCCTACAAACAACCTTTCGATTTTACCCAAAAAACTAATCTTTAGGATCAATCTAAAATTGGAGTTTAGACTAAGCACAAATTTACTCAGCGTTAGCTGAGTAGAAATTCTGGTGAATTTAGAGAGAGCTTCCTA
>NZ_JAUBRO010000087.1:0-14722 GCF_036701945.1 Microcoleus sp. MON1_C1
AGAAATCAGTTCACTATCTTCTTACACTTTCATTCTGGAAGCTTTATTCTATGCAGCTTCATATTAAATTGGTATTAGCAGTAATCACCGACACCCCGCCAGCCGAGGCCGATAGGTTTGATGATGCCCTGGTAACGGCTTTGGCGGCAATTGAGTCCCACAAAATCTGTTTAAGATTGTGGTTTAACTGATCAGTTGCACTATTCTTAAAATCGCTGCTTTGTACCGAGTATAAATTTGAGGTCGCCAGAGTCGCTAACACCCACATCTAAGCGAATTAATCCAAAGCGCGATCGCACCCTCACACCCACCCCAACACCCGCCCCAGTCCCCGGTTTGTCCCTGACTACCGCCGGTTTTCCGAGTACACTATCTCCCGTTCCCAAATCCGACGCAAAATCAACAAATATCACGCCGCCGACATCCCTGCCGACCGGAAACCGATATTCGCCGGAAGCTAAAAAATAACTCCGACCACTGCCAATATCCCCGCTATCGTAACCCCGCACGGAATTGCGGCCGCCGAGGCGAAAAGCTTCCGTTGGTGGCAAATCCCCGATTACCGTACCCGCTTGCAAGTTAAAAGCCAGCATTTCGGGCAAGGCTTCGGACTCGCTGATGCCCAACAAAGTTACTGGCACATACTGTATATAATTCGCTAACAGCCTGTTACTCACAATGTTACCTCGCCCCAGAGGTATCGACTGCTCGGTGCTGAGGCTGAGAATCGAGCCTCTGGTTGGGTCGAAGGGATTGTCCCGCCGATCGAGCATCGCACCAAAGGAAACAGTGTATAACTCGTCAACGCCGCTGCCGCTGAATGTGAGAGGATTGCCGAGTTCGTCGCGGCGGGCGATATTTAAGTTGCGATCGCGCGTGCTGATATTTGTATAATTCAGTCCCAAAGTCCCTCGCCAATCGCCCAAAGGTCTGGTAAACCTGAGATTTCCCCCCACCCGAATTTCCCGTACCCGGTCCCCGTTGGGCAAATCAATATCTTTGTTGAAAATTTCCGATATTCTGCGATCGCCAAAAGCTCTCACACTGTATCCCAAACGGTCTTCGGCGGCAACGTAAGGGCTGACAAACTCGACATCGTACTGGATACCTCGGAGGCTGGGTTCAAGTTCCACCGCTAGCCGCTGCGGGTTGGTGCCGAAAGTTCGATCGGTATAGGAAAGAGGAACAGCAACGCCAACATCATCACTAAGAGTGGCACTCACGCTAAAAGAGCGAGCCGATCGCTCTTGAACGTTGTAGATTACATTAACATCCGTGCCAACTTCTTCGATCGAAACCGTCACTTTGTCAAACAATCCCAATTGCTGCAACTGCTGCAAATCCGATCGTACAACTTCCCGGCTGTAGTTATCCCCCGCCTTGAGTTTGAGTTCACCTCGGATAAAATCTTCCGAAATTCTGCCCTCAACCGGATTCCCTTTTTTATCAACAGCTTCGCCTCGGGAATTGACAAAGCGAATTTTCACCTCTGCAACGTAAACGCCTTCAGCATTGCCCGCTTGACTGATTTGTAGAGTACCGCCTAGCTGTCGGGCGTTGCTGTTTGCTGCTTCGGGGATTTCGGCTTGTGCCGCGACCGTCGCCGGAGTTTTTAACAGAGATGTAAAATCTTTATTGTGGCTGGACTTGAGAGAGAGAGATTCCCTAGGGGATAGCTGCGCCGCGCGTACTTCTCCAGCAGAAGCTGCGAGCTCATCGGATGCGGGCAAATCCTGCACAGTTGGGTTCACCTCATCCGATTGGTGACTATTTAAGACTGGAACCGATAACAAATGTCGCTTGTCATCGAGTCTAGATCCCCCTAAATCCCCCTTAATAAGGGGGACTTTGAGCATATTTCTTGTCCCCCCCTTATTAAGGGGGGTTAGGGGGGATCTAGACTTCGCTACAAACAACAGAGACGGTCGGTTTGACGTTAAGTTGTCACCAATGACCTCATCCTCCTCCCTCTGTGCCCTTGTGGGACAGGCGTCTCGCGTGTCAATTTCTGCGGTTCCCTCTCTAAACTCCGCCTCAGTCGGTGCGGCACTCGGATCGATCGCCCGCGCTGCCAATTCGCCGCCAGCCAGCGCAGCCAAAGTCAAAAATGCAATAATCGGAATTCGCATAGACATTAAATTTAAAGCACACCCAACGCATATTACCCAAAACCGGGCCCCCTGCATAATTAGCCGAAAAGAAACCCGGTATTTTTGAGGCTACCGGGTTTCTGGGATTCTGAAATGTGGGAAAGTTCGATCGCGGGCGATCTTTAAATTTGTTTAAATAGCTTGTCGAGAAACTCGTTTCTCAAAATGAGCCTGGGTCTGCTGCAACAGTTGTTCGCGACTGTCCTTAGCGGTGGTAATGGTAGGGAGCAAGTTGCGAGCTTGTAACGTCATGTGAAGCTGTAGGTGTGCTACGTACTCACTGACATCTTCCCGAAGAGAGCAAGCCGGGTACTGTTTTAAAGTAGAGTTCAAAGTGTTCTCCTGCTTTGAGTTTGTAGTATTTTCTAATAATCATAGAGAATATCACGGTCTATTTCTAAGTGCGTACTCCGTAATGAAGTTTAACGTTTGGACTGCTTTTTTGTTACAATTTTTTACAAAAATTTCTTACCTATCAGGAGTCGATCCCCATGCAGTCTCAAGCACTTGTAGGACAAATGCACACATTAAGTACATTTGTCAATAGCACTACCCAAACAGCCGCCTACCTGGACATCGGGTGCGGCCGACCCTTATTGATGCTGCATGGTTTCTTCGGAGAAAAGACTTGCTGGCTGCCATTAATTGAGTTATTGCAATCTCAGTTTCGGTGCATCAGTTTAGATATGTTAGGTTTTGGAGAATCCAGCAAACCAGAAATCCGCTATGACGTAGCTGTAGAAGTTGATTTTGTCCGGCAAGTTGTAGAACAACTAAATATTGAACCTTGCTGCATTATCGGACATTCTTTTGGCGGTTGGGTAGCATCTGCATATTCCCTCAAATATCCTAATTCTGTTAGCAGTTTAGTGTTAGCAGCACCCGCGGGTATTCGGGACGACACTTTTTGTGGTCAATATGATGCTTTGCGGCCGCTGTTGTGGGAAACCCCAGCCGTGGATTGGGCCTTGCAGTTGGCAAAACCTTTTGCTAGTTTAGCTGGAAAAAGTGAGAAATTGCAGCAAATTTCCGGGTGGCGCAGGGAGTTAATGTCTCAACCAGTAGCCCGGTCATTTTTAATGAGCCGGATGCGACCAGAAGACGCAGTTGATACAGTAGAAAAAGAAATTCACCAATTGCAAATTCCTACCTTAGTCATCGCAGCAGATAGTGATGAAACAATTCCTTTATGGCACTGTCAAACCTACGCTAATGAGATACCGGGGGCCGAGTTAGCAATTATTCCCAATGCTGCTCACGGATTGCCACAAACTCAAGCTCAACTCATGGCGAAGTTGATTTGTAATTTTTTGAATAATTAAGAAAAACTGTGCAACAAGCCGAATCATAAAAATTGTGATACTCGACCAATACAAAATAATTGTGTTTTAGTATACTACTTTAGTAATAAATACAGAATATATTGCTTAGTGTATTGTACAATTTTTTATTATGGCTCTTAAATCTTGTGTCAGCAGGAGCTACAGACATTTAGTGGAGTCGGGGGTATTACCAATGGCGGCAATGAGGAACTATTTTAATCTGGAAGAAATTACGACAGCCAGAAAAATTAGTGCTGCGGTAATTAATATTAGCGGCCGTCAGCGAATGCTTTCCCAACGAACGGCTTTTTTTTGCATGAGGTTAGTTTGTTCTCAGAATGAGGTAGAAAAAGCCAAATTGCGGGGAAATTTGTTAGAGGCGATCGAGCTTATGGAAAAATCGCACCGTGACTTAATTAATATTGGCAGCAGCATCAACTTAGGCAGTCCCCCTTCAGCCACCCTCAAGGCAATGTATTTTGAGCCGCCGCTGTATTTAGACAAACAAGTGCGCGCATATATCGATCGAATAAAAGCATTGGTGCAAGTTCCTGATGCCGAACTCATGCTGGAAAATCCCCATCTGCTGTACATTATCGAAGCAGCGGGCGGCGACTTGCTAGAAGCTTTCGATGCCGTGGTGAGTCAATACCAGCAAGAAAGCGAAATAGAACAATTTGAAATCGACCTCAAACAGGTTGAACTTTATCAAGAAAGTTGTGCTGCTACTGCGAAAGCAGAAGCTCAAGCTGCCGAGATCGATCGCGCACTTTACGAACTCAAACAAACTCAAGCTCAACTCCTCCACAGCGAAAAAATGTCTTCGCTGGGGGCGCTAATGGCTAGTATCGTCCACGAAATTAATAACCCAGTTAGTTTTATTTACGGCAACTTGAGCCATGCTGCAATTTATACTCAAGATTTGTTGGACCTGCTGTGTCTCTATCAAGAATGCTATCCCAATCCCTGTCCCGAAATCACAGCTAAAATCGAAGAGATAGATCTTGATTTTCTAGTTGAAGACTTGCCTAAAGTTATCTCTTCCATGCAAATGGGTTCCAATCGCATTCGCGAAATTGTCAAATCTATGGGCAACTTTTCGCGAACCGATAACAGTAACATGACCATGTGCGATTTGCACGACAGCATTGACAGCACCGTGTTAATTTTGCGAAACCGTCTCAATTCTCAAATAGACCGTCGCGACATTCAAGTAGTTAAAAATTATGGAAAATTGCCTCCTGTAGAGTGTTATTCGGGACAGCTCAATCAAGTATTTATGAATCTAATTACCAACGCGATCGATGCTTTGGACGAGGCATCACAAAATCAGCCCTATGCTGCGCTAAAAATTTTGATCACCACAGAATTAGCTGGGCCAGATCGCGTGAGAGTGCGGATTGCTGACACGGGAACCGGAATGACACCACAGATAAAAGAGCGAATGTTCGAGCAGTTTTTCACCACCAAGGAAGTTGGTAAAGGTACCGGTTTAGGATTGTCTATTGTCTACAAAATCTTAGTAGAAAATCACCGAGGATCGCTTCGGTGCGAGTCGGAACCTTGCAAGGGAACCGAGTTTATCCTTGAACTGCCGATCCAGCAAACTTAAGAAATTTACTAATCATCCAAATTTATCTATGTTAAGTGTGGCACGGGCGTCCCGCCTGTGTTAACTGTGTGTGGCACGGGCGTCCCGCCTGTGTTAACTGTACTTAAAATTTACACATATCCTAGCCTAATTCTAGCTTCAAACTTGGCAACAGCTTTTCTAAATTTCTGAGAGATTTCTGTTGCCAAGGAATATCATTTGAACCCAATACCAAAAGTTGAATTGTTTTCTTTTTCCGGACGCTAATGACAAATTTAGACAGCATACTGATACCAGAACTGTTAACAAATTCCAATTGTTTTAGATTCAAGGTAATAGTAGGAGGTTCGCCCTTGGCGACCTCATCTAACAATTCGGCTATTGGTGCATACTCTGCTGGACCGCTCAGGCTGAGTTCGCCTTGGAAAGTGACTGTGACTGATTCTGCATCGTACTGAATGCTGTAATCTTCACCTTTAATTTCTTGAATGCCCATTGTGATTTTGTGTCCTGACTAAAATATTGCAATCGCACAAGAGAGTAAATATTGAAATGCTAGAAACTAGACCCTAATTTGAACCACAGTCGTAACAATGATGGTATCACTATCTGGTCTGCGATCGAATTTCCAACCTATCTTAGCTGAATAGTCATTAATCATCGTCAGCAATCCCAATCCCGATGTGTCGTCACTTTCCGATTCCGCATTCTTTTCAAGCTGCTGCAAATAAAGTTCATTTGGATCGGAATCCATAATTTCTTGAATAAACTCCTTCAACTTACTTGCCCCTTGTGGATTCACACTATTACTGGCAAAAATTACCGCCGTTACCTCTATTTCACCAATAAAATGTATACCAAATCTGACCTTGTAATTAGCATCATCGTTGTTAAATTTTATCGCATTTTCTAACAGTTCGTTGGCTACGTAGCTCACAGCTCCCTTGCTTTCTTTTATCCGTTTCTCGCTGCTAGCATCCTCCTCATCCACCGGTAGAAAGCTAGACAAATAATCGGCTACAAAATGAGCTGAAAGCCTGTTATTGCGCCAGCGCTGTTTGATGGGGCGAGAACTGGGGGTAAATGTAAGTTCTAGGCAGTCGTGTTCAGGAGGAAATTCGTCAATGAATTCTCCAAATATTTGTGTCATTGTTTTTAAGCTTCCAGATGTCATGATTTCTCTCCCTCCAATAGATGTATTAATGTCACTTCTGGGTGAATTTCCACACGCCATCCCAGTTAGCAGGAATACTATTTTCTAACAGCGATTGGATGCGTTTTAGGTAAAGTTGACTGGGCTTGTCATCTGGATTTAGGGCTACTATTTGTTCAAAACAAACTCTGGCCTTAGCAAAATTTCCCTGACAATATTCTTGGAGTCCCTCCTCAAATATAGGCAAAGTGTGAATTTTGAGCGATCGCACTGGTTCTACTTCAACATCTAACACCTCACAAACTGTAATGGCTTCTTGTCTACCTTTGACAATAGCCCGATCCAAAAAACGGATATGATACTTTTCGGGTTGACTCAAACGTTGTACCACATCTCCAGAAATTAATAAAGATACGCCATAATACTTAGTCAAACCTTCCAGACGAGCAGTGAGATTGACATGATCCGAGAGCGCATCTGCTTGCATCCGATTCGCGTCTCCAATAATCCCAACCATCGTATCACCCACATGGATACCAATGCCAATCTTCAGCGGTATATCCCCATTTATTTTACGGCTGTGATTGTATTTCTGCAACTGCTCCAATTTCACAATTCCTGCCTGAATAGCATCATCCACGCCATCAGGAAAAACTGCCATGACTCCATCTCCAATATACTTGACAATAAAACCGTTGTGCTTACGGATTTCGGGACTAATTTGCTGTAAATAGTTATTGATGAAGTCAAAGTTTTCTTGAGGAGTCATTTGCTCCGCCATCGTGGTGAACGAACGCATATCGGAAAACATAATTGCCATCTCTTTGCTCACGTGATCTCCAAGCTGGAAATCAACCATGCTCTGCTTGCCGAGAAATTGGAGAAATTCATCGGGAACGAAACGTCCGTAAGCCTGCAAAAGTTTCTCTAATTCTTGTTCCCGCGCTTTCACCGTTTGCACCATATGGGAAAATACCTGTGCCAGTTCTCCCAGTGCATCACTGCGCGCTGCCACATCTGACAATATCTGGGGTTGAAAGCTATTGTTTTTTACAGCAATAGCTGCATCTATAACCTTTTTTACCTGCTCGATGTAAGTCTGCATCTCTCGGTTTTTATGACGGATCTGGTTTTCCAGATCGGTGGAGTGTTGTGTAATAATTTCTACTAAGGTTTCATAGCTATTTTTTTCATCCTCGACTTCCTCAAGTTTTTGGCTCAACTCCTGTAGCTGGATATGGAGTTCTTCGGGAGATTTAGATGGTGCTAAATTTATTTGTGGTTTCATAATTTATACTTCCGAATCTGGAAGCGCAAAATTGTTTGACTTCCTCGCTATAAATTATTATAACTTACAGGCGCGGAACTCGAAATCCTGTTTCTGCTTCGATGCTTGAGCACTAAATCCAAGACCTCTTGTAGACACCGGGTTGACTACCGTCAATCATAAATTATGCACAATTTTTCCCTGTTGCTTCAATACTAGCAAAGTAATGTCATCAAAAACCTTTTGTTTTCCAATAAATTTTCGCAAATCATCGATGGTGGCTTCCTTGATTTGTTCTGCGCTCAAATGCCAGTTTTGAGAAACCACTTCACAGAGTCTTTCAATACCGTAGAATTTTTTGTGCATATTCCTAGCTTCGGGGATGCCGTCAGTATAAAGCACCACCCCGTCCCCCGGTTCTAAGTCTACTAAAACATGACTAATCCAACCGGAAATATCCTCATCTAAGCCGATCGGAAATCCCAAGTTTATGGTGTCTATACGCTGGATTTGGCCGCCTTTCCTGACCACAATAGTTTCCTCGTGTTGACCGCTGATACTAATTGTGCTATCGGCGTAGTTGAGCAAAGCTAGGGTCATATTTTTGTCCGAGTTCATCCGCTGGATATTTTTATAAATAGTGCGGTTGAGGGTATCTAAAAAGCGAACGGGTTCTATTTCTTGAACTTCTTTCAAAGCGCGAACAGCAGCTTGAGTCATTACCATCAAAATTCCGCTTTCTAGTCCGTGCCCGGTGACATCACCAATGCAGAGCGTAACCACCCCGTCAGTACAAAGTACGTCGTAGTAATCGCCACCAACTTCATCTGCTGGTTCCATAAAGCCAGCGATATCTAACTCTGCAATTGCAGCTAATTCCGCAGGTTTGGGCAGAATTAACTGCTGCATTTGTTTGAGGATATCGAGTTCGGCACTCATCCGCAGATTTTCGTTTTTGAGGCGTTGGTTGAGGGCAGAAATTGCCTGATTCGCTTGGGCTAGTTGGGCTGTACGTTCTTCAACTTTATCTTCTAGAGTTTGATATAGCAGAGCATTCTCCAGCGAAATTGCTGCTTGGGAAGAGAGAATTTTTAAGACTTCCAACCTGTCAGGAGTAAATGCACCTGGGGCGAGACTATTTTCTAAGTACAAAATGCCGATCGCTTTACCTTGGTTAACTATGGGAGTACACAATACAGATTTAGGTTGGTGCTGAATAATGTAGGGGTCAGCCGCAAAGATGTTTTCAGTAGCAATATCATTAATTACCAAGGTTTCTCTGGTACGCCAGACGTAGTTAATGGCAGTGATGGGAAGATTTTGACTTTGAGAAAGGGGAATATTGGGTAAATAGCAGCGCTCGTCTAAGCATTTAGCAACAATCGATAATTGGCCAGCTCTTTCTAAGATGAGAGAGCCTTTTGAGGCTCCCGCATTTTGGGTCAAAATTCCGATCAAAGTTGATAGCAATTCCTCGACGTTTATTTCTCCAGATATGGCTTGAGAAGCTTTAATAACTGTTGCCAAATCCAGCATAGTGCCAATATTATTGCCAGTAGAGGTGAGGGGTTCGACTAGAGTTTGGTCGATTGTATCTGCCGCATACAAACTTGTTTTCTGTTCGAGAACCTGGTAGAGTAATTGGGGATATTTTTGTTCTAAATCATGAATTTTTGCTGGAGCTCCCCAGCGAGCATAAGCGTAGTAAGCGTCCGTTAGATAGACGCGGGCAATTTTATATTTGCCTAATTCAAGGTAGAATTTAGCTGCCAATTCACCTGCTAGTGCTTCTTCTTGGAGGTATTGGTTTTCTTTTGCCGTAGCAAGGGCGCGATCGTACAAATCCATTGCTTCGAGCCTGTGTCCCAATACTCGTGCTATTTCTGCGGCTACTAAGTCATACTTGTGCTGATAATTCATGGGTGCATGGAATGCCCAAGTTTGCATTTTTTCCTGATTGGCTGCAACTTGGTTCAAGTATTGTTCTTGAGCGCTCGAATCAGCATGGGGATACAGTGCCACCAGGGCGAGGGAATGGTAAAAATTGTACTGGGGAACCATCATCAACGAGCCGACACCCGCGACATATTGCTCTGCTAGCTGGGCATTTTCCACAGCCCGATCGCGATCGCCAAACAAATAATTCACAACCAATTTAGCAAAATAAACCCCAAAGAGGGAAGAGACATTATTTGCTGCCAGCAAAACTGGTAACATTTCATCTTCATTAAAACTCTCGCCAACTAACCGACAATTGTCCTCAGCTAATCCTTGTAAGTTTAATGTAAGTTGTCGCCATATTTTAGTATAATAAGTCTGATATTCTTGTTGGTGATTCAGCATTAGCTCGAGATACTGCTCGTATTTTGTATCTACCGCTCTTAAGTTTTCACCGCTAAAAAAGCTGTAGATGCAAAGATACATAGCCGAATAGCAAGCATACTCGATATCGCCAGTTTCTAAACCGCTTTGGACTGCTGATACCAAAGACGCTATGCTCGATCGACTGGGTTCTTTCCAATGTCTCACGCAAGCATTGTACACCATCAGAACTTTGGAGTGAAATTCTTGGGATGGGAATTTATCTAATACCTGCAAAGATAGTTGGCCGTATTGATAGCCTAATTCAATTTCTCCGATTACTTCACAGATTAAACTGCAACAAGCATAGGCATAACTAGCCGGTGCAGAGTTCCCATATTTGCTACAAATATGTGCCATTGTAAACACAACGGCTGGGTAAAGTTCTGGACTAGCTAGATAAGCGGCAGAAGCGATCGCACATAAAATCCTCAAAGCAGCAATTTTATAAGGATTATTAATTTGAGGCAAATTAGCTAAGGCAGATATCTCTACTTTAGTGGGAAGTTCTGTTTCCAAAGAAACACCCAGCATTCCCAAAACTTGCAATCCAGTATCTACTGCCGATTTCATCTGATTTTGAGCAATATAAGACTGAATTTGCGCTTCGTAAACTCTGAATTGATCGAGGAGATTGTGCGCTCGACATAGAACTATTTCCGCCAGTTGGTGCGACAAATCGAAATTGGTATTCAAATATTCGGCTTCAACCGCTTCTACATAAAGATCGATCGTCAAGTCGTATAAATTTGTCCAGCTATCATCTGCTAGCAGTTTTCTGCCGATACTTAAATAATCCACAGCAGCAGCATAAGCTGTAGAATTTTTAGCTTTACATCCCGCAATTAAGTTCAAGGAAGCTAGTTGATTTCTTTCGGTGCGATCGACAATTAATTCCACTCCAATATTCAAGTGGTTGACAATATCAAATATCCGCTCTTCTTTTTCATCATCTGGGGTATTACTCAACAACAATCTGCCAATTTTTAGGTGAGTTGACTGTTTTGCCTCATCGGGAATCAAAGAATAAGAAGCTTGTTGAACGCGATCGTGCAAAAATTTGTAACTGGGCAATTGACAATCGGCAACAGCTAATGGTGCAGACTCCCCATCACCTGCAAAAAATTTGTAAACTTCACTTTGCGGTAAAATTAGACCTTCTTGCAATGCTTTCCATAAATCAGCCGCAGTGTCTATTTGAGATTTTTCACAAACAACAGCTAAGGTTTCTAAATCAAATTGACTGCCAATACAAGCAGCTATTTTTAAAATGTTTTGAGTATTTAGCGGCAATTTTTGCAATTGATTAGCCATAAATTCGACGACATCATCGCTGACTGCCAATTCTCTAATTTTAGTAATATCGCACTGCCACCCCCCCCTTTCTCCCCCATCCAACGGGGTAAAATCGAAATAGATTAACTTATCTTCATGCAGCTTTCTGAGAAATTGATTGCTAAAAAAAGGATTGCCTTTAGTTTTTTGAAACATCAATTCGCTTAAAGAAATCGAGCGATAGGGCGGACAACTTAAAGCATCAGCAACTAGACGATTTAAGTCAATTTTTGAAAGTGGCGCGAGAGTAATTTGATTAATTATAGGGGCTGGGCGATCGATACTGCGATTTGGTAGATTGCGAATCTCTGATAAAGTCAGCATTAATGGATGAACGCTGGAAACTTCATTATCTCGATAAGCGCCAATTAGCAGCAAATGTTGACCTTCTGATTCGCCGAGCAACAATTGCATTAGTTTCAGAGATGCTGAATCTGCCCATTGCAAATCATCTAAGAAGATCACTAAGGGGTGATTTTTGGTAGCAAAGACACGAATGAACTTTTGAAATAACAGATTGAAACAATTTTGTGCAGGATTGGGTTCTAATTCCTGGACAGCAGGTTGCTTGCCAATCAGCAGTTCTAATTCTGGGATAACATCAATAATTACCTGAGCCTTATCGCCTAAAGCGGACAAGATTTGGGCTTGCCACTGCTGAACTTGAGTAACACTTTCTGTCAGTAATTGCTGCAGGAAACTTTGCAAAGCTTGTACCCATGCTGAGAATGGAATATCGCGCCTGAATTGATCGAATTTCCCTTTGATAAAGTATCCCCGCTGCTGGACGATTGGCTTGTGAACTTCGTTCACCACAGCGGTTTTGCCAATCCCGGAAAAGCCTGCTACCAACATGATTTCGGTAGTAGCTCTAGGGGGGAGTTTCTGAGGCTCTCGGCTGCTACTAGGGGAAACCTCCAAATCGGCGGCTGCGGAATTTTCTTGGGGACAGGCGACGCGGTGGAAGGCCGCTAATAGAGCCAAAACTTCGGTTTCTCTGCCGTAAAGTTTTTCGGGAATGACAAAGCGTTCGGGAATGTCTCTGCTTCCTAATTCAAACAGTTGAATAGTGCCACGATCTGAGTATTCTTTTAAGCATTTTTCTAAATCGTGTTTGATGCCACCAACTGTTTGATAGCGTGCTTCGGCTGTTTTTGCCATCAGTTTGAGCACTATGTCATTCAATACTTGGGGGATGGCAGGATTGAGGGCGATCGGGTGAATTGGCTGGCGAGCAATGTGAGAGTGAACCAATTCCATCGCCTCGTTAGATTGGAATGGCAATTGTCCTGTCAACAGTTCGTAAAAAGTTACTCCAAGCGAGTAAAAATCGGTGCGGTAGTCAATCCCACGATTCATTCTTCCAGTTTGTTCTGGAGACATATAAGCTAATGTCCCTTCTAAGATGTTGGGATTTTTAATTTCTGGATTTTCTCGAGGCAAAAGCGAGGAAATACTAAAGTCTATTATTTTAACTTCTTGAGTTGTAGGGTTAATTATAATGTTCTGGGGTTTGATATCTTTGTGAATAACTTGGTGGTTATATATTGATTCTAAACAAGAGCAAATTTTAAGGGCAATTTGTAAAAAGTTTTCTAGGCTATTGGTAATTTTGTCCTTGAGGTTCCAAGCATCATTGGTGATGTATTCTGCTAGAGAAATTCCGCCAAAATCCTCCATCACTAAGGCAAAACCGTTACGGTATACTTCCAGACTTAAGTGTTTGACAATACCGGAATTTTCAATATTTTTGGCAATGGTGTACTGATTGCGAAACTGCACCAGTTCGCTGAAAGTGGGATAATCTGATTTGAGCAGTTTGATGACGACTGGTTGATTGTCTGATTCAGAAAAACCTCGGTAAACCAAGGTTCTAGAGCCTGAGTAGAGTTGTTCGATCGCCCGGTAGCCCGGAATTGATATCAGGGTCATAGTTACTATAGTAAATCTTAAAGGAAGAATGCAAAAATCGATGGAGCGATGCAATTGGGGGCAATGGTTTCAGCGATTCAGAACGTACTTACCACCGCTCAGGTTGCTAAATCGTAGTAAGCTTTTAGTTTAAGGAATATAAAAAAGTTTGCGGTCCTTAGTGATTAGTTTACTACAGCCGGCAAGGTTTAGGGAAGATTTGACCAAAAAACAATGATCGAGCCCTAACCGATCGCGAATCACATCAATTGTGTTAAAAACCTTTGAAGCGCTTGCTTCGTAGGATCGATCGCCTGGTAAAGTCACATTTGGGATATTCAGGTTCCTGTTGGTTGAATTCCGGACAAATTTCTTGGTACATCGCTATTTTTTTATTGTCGGAAATAGAGTTAGGGAAATTTGCGTTTGGGTTCTTGACTACTGCTGCGAATTGCGGGTATAGTTGGTCTTGCTGGACTCATGGCTGGTCGTAGAAAGCTTTGATGGCTGGTAGCGATCGCCGGGGTGGCGTACCGCTATCTAAATCTTCGCTAAAAGCAATCCAGAGTTTGGTATCAACGCTGCTCATGTAGTCGATAAACTTGACAGCATTAGCCTGAGAATCTTGATTGTTACATCGAGAATAATTTACAGCTAAAGTATCAGCAAAAACCAATGGTTTAAGCTCCTGACCCTAGGGAGCTGGTGTTGCAAAAAGAGGTAGCTTTTGGGTATCGGACAAGCGGATATAAAAAGAATTTTCCGAAAAGCCAATAAAGCTGCTGGCTCCTGCTAAAAAGTCCTGGTATCCCGCGTTGGGATCTTGATTATAGTAGCGGTTTTTCCCAAGCTTCTGTCACTTGCTCAAACCCAAACAAGTCGGTATAGCCATCCAAATAAAAGCCGCTCGCATTCCAGTCACTGTTAAAATTGGCAATTAATCGCGGTTTTACGGGTGGTTTGTGAGATAAATAATTAATCCCGGCACGTATTTAACTTTCCAAATATCCGTATCTCGCCCGAATAAAAAATACGAACACAGCCAAGTCGGAAAACCGTAGAGTAGATTTTTGTAAGTTGATGCTTCTAGACCTACTTGCCAAAACTTTGAATTTGATATTGCTGGAAAAGCTGGAAGAATCAAATGATTCTCGACTGCATCACCTAACATTAAGGTATCAATTTCAACTAAATCAAATCCATTTTTACCCAGAAGATTCGGTAAATTGCTGTAGGTATAGGTGTCATATTCTAAATCTTAAGTCATTACTGCATTGAGCCAAATCAGGGGATTTTTCTGTTGCAACTCATTAACAATCCGCTGTACCATCGGCGGAAAATTTGCTTCGGGCGTTGTCGGTAAATAGGGGTACAACAATACCCATAAAGTCTGCTGGGCTTGACCGATGAAAGATAAATAGCGATCGCGACTATTTGCGGTGACGTTGAGATTGTGCACATTGTATCCCGCACACTCCACGCGATCGATCTTTTGCGTCGAGAAATCCTGTGGGTTGAGTGCAAGACTTTCGCCTTGTGAGAGGGCGATCGTCTGTAGACCTCTTGCAAAAGTCATTCTGAAAGGTTAAGTTCATAGTTATAGATACCTGCAATCAGGTTGAAGCGTAAACC
>NZ_JAUBRO010000088.1:0-8010 GCF_036701945.1 Microcoleus sp. MON1_C1
TCCCTTTCATTTATTATCAAACTTTCCTATTTTACCAGAGAAATCCATATTTACATCTCAAATGGAATTGCTATATGAACAAGGTGATACATTAATTAGGAAAGTAGCCGCCAGATTGGATGTGAGTAAAGGGTTTGTTCAAAAATTTTTAAAACAAAAACAAGCGACTGGTCATGTTCAACCCAAACAACAGGGTGGAAGCCCCAAAAGTGTGTTACACTCGCGCACAACTGAATTGACCAGATGGTAGAAAAATATCCGGATAGCACGTTGTCAGAATATTGTGAATATTGGCTTATGAGCTACAAGGAAGCTATCAGCCCTAGCATAATGTGTCGTGAACTACAAAAACAAAATTTGACGCTAAAAAAAAGACCATACGCAGTAGTCAGTCGGCCACTGAGAGAGTGCCAATTTTGAGGTGTGAATATTGGGAAAAAGTGAAAAATATCGACCCTACCAACCTCATTTTTTTGGATAAAATGGGCGTCTTATTGGGGTTAACACGAACCCACGCTCGTTCAACATATGGTAGTAGAGTCTACAATTTAAAACCCTTTCAGCGGGGTGCAAAAATCAGAGTTGTCGAAGCAATAAGTGAAAAAAAATAGTAGGAATAATGACGCTAGATGGGTCGATAGATAGTAAGGCGTTTAAAGTTTTTGTGGAACACTTTTTAGTACCCAACTTATGGGATGGTGCCGTCGAAGTCAATTGATAATCTACCAGCTCATAAGTTGGCGGTGCTCGAACCAGTGATTCAAGCGGCGGGTGGCAGTGTACTAAATTTATCACCTCCCGAATCCTGACTTTAATCCAATCGAATTATGGTGGTCACAACTGAAAGCTTTTTTACGTCAGTTCTCGTCAACTACTACCACTCCGGGTTGACGTAATACTTGGCGTATACGCTTGAAGGAGTCAATACTAAGCACTTCAAAAACTGGTTTACAAGCTGCTGCTACTGTACTTTATGAACCTGCAATCCGCTGTAAGTGCTTGTATCCTTAACCAAACATATCAATAAACCGGCGTGAGCTCGCCCTTCCAAAACTTGCCGACTTCTGAACCACCGCGTTAAGAAATACCCCCAGACCGGTGCAGCAATGCAGTAAGTATGCAAGACTTTGGAGCATCGGGTCGGTATACACCAAGCATGAAAATAGAGGGACACGGACAAGCCAAAATCCTTACCCAAGAGGAAATCGAACTCTTATTTAACGAAGGTTTACAGACGGATCGCGATCGCGCCCTCTTTGGAGTTTGCCTGTACACCGCTTGTCGGATTGCCGAAGCCTGCAGCTTGAAAGTCATCGATGTCTTTACCCCGGCGAATGTTATTCGCTCAGAAATGATTATCCGTAAGGGCAACACCAAAGGCAAGCTCGGCACCCGCACTATCCCGATCATTCAAGAGTTGAGGCTGCTATTAGAAACTTACGAGCATCCCGAACACCCCTACCTATTCCCCAGCCGCCACCTCAACCACCGCTGGAAACACGCGAACCCGGAAGCCGCCTCTCACCTATTCCAAGAAGCCTGCGAAAAAGTCGGCATCATCGGCGCTTCCACCCACAGCCTCAGAAGGTCGGCCCTGACTCAGATGAGCAACGCTGGGATTCCGCTGCGGATTATTCAAGAAATCAGCGGCCACCGCAACCTCGAACAGTTGCAGAAATATTTAGAAGTGCGGCCAGACCAAGTAAGGGGAGCCGTCTCTGCACTCTCTACCCTTTCCTACGTCAGGAAAACTATATATCCTGATTCAGCTCTCCCAAGCCCACAAAATCCGTTGCCGACTGAGCAACTGTCACAAGCCCAAGCAGACTCCTCGGCCCAAGAAATTCCCGATTGGTGACGAGCAATTTTATGACTTCATCGGCCAATCTATTAACGCCTGGTTTGCGTCTGATGACGATGGTATCGACTGGAGAGGACTCGAAAAAGAGCTCATCGCTTACTCCAAAGAAGTTGAGGTGGAGTGGAGGAAGAAAAAACGAGCGCAAGATTGGGCTGAGGCAATCATGGCAGGGCGGATGTGATTCCGATCGCCCGATCGCCCCCAAAAATAAAAAGCCCCCCGGCGCATGGAGGAGGGCTTTTTAATTTAATGGGTAATTCGGTATCGAGTTGCGCCACGCTTTCAAATCATCTCTAACAACGTAGCGCTCGGTTGCAGCTATCTGTAGCGCTCGGTTGCAGTTAGCTTGTGACGTTGGAAGCGAACACAGAAATCTGATCATCGTTCAATTATTGAAGTTGCTGCTATTGTTGCCAGCGCTAACCAAATTTCTGGCGAAGTCGGCCCGCGTGCGATGGGACGAAAGCAAGAGTTCGGTAGCGCCTACCCAAAGTCCAATACCCAATTCCTGACTCGCTCCCGTAAGCATCAAACTGTGTGCGGGATACCGAGTGCCAGCATCCCTTGTTGAGATTCCTTATCCCTTGAAGTATCTCGATCAGTATCCCTTAAAGTATCTCGATCGGTGTTTGCGGAGGAGGCTTTATGGATTTACCGGGCGTCATCTCGACCGACACCTGGAATCAGACGCCCAAAAGCAATTTCAACACCAAGAAGCGCTAGCAGCATAAGGCTCCCAGCGCTTCTTTTTGGTATACCTTTTCGGTATACAATAAATTTTATTGTTGTCGTGAAATCTTAGCAGGAAACACGACAACGTTTGTTTGAGCTACAACTCAATTAGTCGGTCTCCCAAAAAGAGTGCCGCCTACCCTTATCATGCCATACCTTGCAAAAAAAATAAACTGCCGTTCTAGCGTTGCTTTGGCGATTAGTGTTGTCGGCAGCGGTTCGATCGCACGTTCCCAGAATTCTGACACTAACCATAGCTTTCATAGCTTCCAAAAGTCTTCAAACAAGGGCTGTAACTCAATTTCTTCATATTCCCCGCCAAATACGACAACTAACCGGGGATTTTTTGCTGTTGGTTTTGAAGCTGTGATCGGGGGTGCAGTGTAATGAGTAGCACACAATCTACACAAGAAAGTCAAGGACTTGATACCGCGCAATCCACGCCGGATTTGAAGGGATTAGGAACGCTATGCAGCATTGACAAAAAATCCCTCACCGCCGACCACGAAGCCCACATCTCAGGTAGAGACTTACTCAATGATTGGGCCCGCGCCTGCTGCCACAGTGCCAGCATCGCCCAAGCTTCGCTTTATTTGGGATACGCAGTAAAATCGGCAGGCATCCTATTCATAGGGAAAAACGGGCAGGTACAATTCCGGCCTGATATCCGGGAGCCGAAGCGAGGCAAAAAGGAACCCCCGAAATACCTTTCCCCAAAGGGAGAATTTGACGCTCTCCTCCCCCCATCTCCCGACAACCCGCTCTACTGGGAGATTGAAGCCCTAAAGCGAGAAGCTTTTTATATAAACGATGTACCCTACGTTCTGCTTACTGAGGGAGTGTTTAAAGCCCTTGCCGGGTGCTACAATGGCATCCCTACAATTTCCTTACTGGGAGTAGAGCAAGGGCTTACCGGCAAAGCTCGCGATCGCGAAAATCTGCGGCATTTGGTGCCGGCACTGAGAAGGCTTGCAGAGGCTGGATTTGGCTTTATTATTGCCTTTGATGCTGATGCGCTCACAAATTCCAATATCTGTGCGGCCGAGCGGAAATTGGCTAAGCAATTGGGTAAATTCGGTGTACCAGTACGATCGATCACTGGAGCTTGGCCCGCTACCTCAGCAATTGAGGGAGGCGAGGTGAAAAATACCAAAGGTATGGATGATTTTATTCAGCATAAAGGGATTGAAGAATTCCGAGCAATCCTCACCAAAGCCAAGTTATTTGGCGAGAAAGAGGGTAACGCCGAAGGGAAGGAAAAAAACAAATTCCCTAGCTCGGATGCAATGGCGCGGCAGATTGCAGAGGATTATCGAAATAAGCTTGCCTTCAATAATGAAGTGTCGTGCTGGTATCGGTATGAGGCGGAATCACCCGGAATATGGGCCCCTGAAACCGCTGAATATATCGAATCGATCATCTACCAGATCATCAAATCTAAAGGGATTATTGATATCCCCCCCTCCTACATCAGCGCAACTGTGCGCTTCCTGCGGTGTGAATTGATAGAGCGGAAATGGAAATCGCGCGCCGATCTACTTCCTTTCCAAAATGGAGCTCTAGAAATTGCCACGGGTAAGCTGTACCCGCACTCACCGGGCTACAAATTCACATGGGCATTCCCGCGCCCGCACTCGATCATGGCTACCGATTGGGGAAAAATCAGAGAATGGCTAAAATTTGCCACACACAACAACACCCATGTAGAAAATCTCCTACTAGCCTTCGCCGCCGCTACTCTCAAAGGCCGCGCTGATATCCAGAAATTTCTCCATCTAATCGGCATCGGCGGCAGTGGCAAGGGCACATTCTGCCGCCTTTTGATAGCGCTAATCGGGATTGAAAATACCCACAGCAGCACCCTAGAGGATTGGTGCAGCAATCGCTTTGAGGCGGCGCAAGCCTACGGCAAGCGGCTGCTTATCTTCCCTGATGAAGATAAGGGCGCGCGGTCGCTGGGAAAATTCAAGCAGCTAACCGGTGGCGATTGGTTGCGAGCTGAGGAAAAAGGCAAGAAGCCGTTTAAGTTCAAATTCGAGGGTATGGTCGCGGTGGCCTCGAACTTCCCTATTTTTGGGGCGGATAACTCCAGCGGTATGTCGCGTCGCACCATCGCCGTGCCCTTTGATGCGATGGTAGCTCGCAATACCCGCCGGAATCTTGATGATGAATTTGCACCAGAATTGGCAGCATTCACGAATTATCTGCTTTCCCTTGATGATGCTTGGGTAGAGGGTGTTTTGCGCGGCGTGATGGACGTGCCGGAAGTGGGGGCCCAATTCTGGGAAAGTAAGATTCGGGAGGATAGTATCGCTGGCTTCCTGAATGACAAGCTAATTCTCGATCCACTTGCTCAGGTATCGATGGGTGATTCTCCTAATGCTGAAGGCTCCCTGTACCAGGCATACCATCAATATTGTTCTGATCAGGGTCATAAACCGCAGGCGGTAAAGAATTTTAGCCCCAACTTAATTGAGTGCGCGAGCGTGATTCTCGGCTGGCAAGTGGAAAAAGTCCACACGAAAATCGGAAAAATAATCAAGGGAATCCGCCTTCGCAGTAAAGGGGATGAGCATATCCCTACCTATGACTACGAGCTTCGATCACGTTGCGAAAAACCCGGTGACGGATACGGTGACGGGTCGGTGACGGGTCAGGTGACGGGTCAGAACCTAGAGCCCGAGCCAATTACAGCCTCGGTGACGGATAAACCTCTAACTCAAGTGGAAAAAAATATCGATACGAAAACAGAAACCAAAGAAGCTTCAAAACGGATTAGTGAAGATGAAATCAATAACGTGGGGGATGATATAGAGCTTAATCCGTCACCGCATTCAGAACCCTTGCCAGTAGCCACTCCTGACCTGTCACCCCAGCCGTCACCCCAGCCGTCACCCCAGCCGTCACCTGAACTCAACGAAGACGAACTCGAACTCGTGCAGATGATTTGGGTGGCAATAGCAGAACCCGACCCCGAATCTGCACGGCGGACTGCGACCGACATCTTGCCAATCCTTAAAGATGTCTGTGCCAGCGGAGCTGCGAGTCGTGAGAAGGTTTGGGCGGAGCTGACCGAATCGGAGCGGACGACATTCGCGAAACTGACGGCGAAGCCGAGCAGCAACAACTCGCAGGAACCGGAATCCCCCCAACCCGTGCCTGAGCCAGAAATTATCGCCCCCGCCGATGCCGAAAAACTGCGAGAAATCGCAATTGTTTGGTGGCCGGAACTCTATCCCGCACAAATGCAAAGTCTGCTCGCCCAGATGTACGCATGGGGTGCACCGGGGACTCTGTACGATGCGGCCACCATAAACGCTTGGCTAGCCTCTGAGGATACTTTGGTGAGGGAGCGGATATCCGAGTTGATGGAATTGAGGTCAGAAACTTAGCCGAGTTCTGACAGTCAATAAAAAACCACACAAACGCTCCGCCACCGGAAAACTTACCCTGGCTAAGTTTCTGGCAATTGTCGGCGAGGCGCAACTTGTAGAGTTTGAACAGCTTGTGGTTAGGTGTTCCTGTTTTGTCTCAAAATAAAACTGATGTAGGCCTCAACAAACACGGTTACGCCTAATTGCCTGTTGCGCTGCTGCACCGATGGAGTGACAATTGTCGCAGGCGACGCATCCAGCCGCGATATTTCCTGCGACTAAAAGGGATTGCTGAGTATTTAGAAAAGGGGATGGCGTGAGATGGCAGAATTTGCTGACAAGTTAGTGGCAAAACCACTTTCCTATCAACGTGCTTATCTGGGCAGCTTACTACCAAATTATGTCAAGTCAGGGAATTTAGAAAAGTATTATCAAAGACTGACAGATTTTAACTTTCTGATGGCAAAAATTCAGCATCCTGAGTTTGGAGTGCAGGCACTTATTGATGATTTCAGTTTGGTTGACGGTTTAGAAGCAGTAACTAACCTAGAATATAACGCAGAAATAGCAAAAGCTCTGGACTTAATTCAAAGGGTACTGTGGATATCAGCCGATATTTTGGAGCGAGATAGAACCAAACTAGCGGAACAATTGTTAGGGCGCTTACTGTACTTTGAAATGCCCGAAATTCAGTCACTGTTGGAAGTAGCCAAGCAGGGGAAAGCATCACCTTGGTTGCGCCCTTTGACACCTTGTTTAACTCCCCCTCGCAGGGGACTACTACGCACGCTCGAAGGTCACAGCGACTCAGTATATGAGGTAGCCGTAACTGCTGATGGCAAGCGGGCGCTTTCTGGTTCTTTGGACAAAACCCTCAAAGTCTGGGATTTAACCACTGGAAATGAACAGTTTACTCTCAAAGGTCACAGCGACTCAGTAAATGCAGTTGCTGTCACCTCCGATGGCAAGCGGGCAATTTCTGGTTCTTTGGACAACTCCCTCAAAGTCTGGGATTTAACCACTGGAAATGAACAGTTTACTCTCAAAGGTCACAGCGACTCAGTATATGCGGTAGCCGTAACTGCTGATGGCAAGTGGGCGCTTTCTGGTTCAGCAGACAAAACCCTCAAAGTCTGGGATTTAACCACTGGAAATGAACAGTTTACTCTCAGAGGTCATAACAACCCTGTATTTGCAGTAGCCGTAACTGCTGATGGCAAGCGGGCAATTTCTGGTTCATGGGACAACTCCCTCAAAGTCTGGGATTTAACCACTGGAAAAGAAGAATTTACTCTCAAAGGTCATAGCGATTCAGTATATGCAGTCGCCATCACTGCTGATGGCAAGCGGGCAATTTCTGGTTCACGGGACAAAACCCTCAAAGTCTGGGATTTAACCACTGGAAAAGAAGAATTTACTCTCCAAGGTCACAGTTACTGGGTAAATTCGGTAGCCGTAACTGCTGATGGCAAGCGGGCAATTTCTGGTTCACGGGACAACACCCTCAAAGTCTGGGATTTAACCACTGGAAAGGAACAGTTTACTCTCCAAGGTCACAGCAGTTTGGTAAATGCAGTAGCCGTCACAAAGGATGGCAAGCGGGCGATTTCTGGTTCAGCAGACAACACCCTCAAAGTCTGGAATTTAACAACTGGAAAGGAACAGTTTACTCTCAAGGGTCACACCAGTTCGGTATATGCAGTAGCCGTCACCTCCGATGGCAAGCGGGCGATTTCTGGTTCATATGATAACACCCTCAAAGTCTGGGATTTGACAACTGGAAAGGAACAGTTTACTCTCAAAGGTCACACCTACTCAGTATATGCAATAACCGTCACAAAGGATGGCAAGCAGGCAATTTCTGGTTCAGCAGACAACACCCTCAAAGTCTGGAATTTAACAACTGGAAAGGAACTGTTTACTCTCCAAGGTCACAGCAGTTTGGTAAATGCAGTAGCCGTCACGGAGGATGGCAAGCAGGCAATTTCTGGTTCAGCAGACAACACCCTCAAAGTCTGGAATTTAACAACTGGAAAGGAACTG
>NZ_JAUBRO010000088.1:8110-10765 GCF_036701945.1 Microcoleus sp. MON1_C1
TTTACTCTCCAAGGTCACAGCAGTTTGGTAAATGCAGTAGCCGTCACGGAGGATGACAAGCGGGCTATTTCTGGTTCAGCAGACAACACCCTCAAAGTCTGGAATTTAACAACTGGAAAGGAACAGTTTACTCTCAAGGGTCACACCAGTTCGGTATATGCAGTAGCCGTCACCTCCGATGGCAAGCGGGCGATTTCTGGTTCATATGATAACACCCTCAAAGTCTGGGATCTAACCACTGGAAACGAACTGTTTACTCTCCAAGGTCACAGCAGTTTGGTAAATGCAGTAGCCGTCACGGAGGATGGCAAGCGGGCGATTTCTGGTTCCAGAGACAAAACGCTCAAAGTCTGGGATTTAACCACTGGAAACGAACTGTTTACTCTCCAAGGTCACAGCGACTGGGTAAGTGCAGTAGCTGTCACTGCTGATGGCAAGCGGGTGATTTCTGGTTCTTGGGACAACACCATCAAAGTTTGGGATTTATCGAGTGGAAATGTCATTGCCAGCTTCCTGGGTGAAAGTGCGATTGCCTCTTGCGCTATTGCTGTCGATGGAGTCACAATCGTAGCGGGCGACGCATCCGGTCGCGTATATTTCCTGCGACTAGAAGAGATTGCTGAGTATTTAGAAAAGGGGATGGCGTGAGATGGGAGAATTTGCTGACAAGTTAGCGGCCAAACCACTTTTCTATCAACGTGCTTATCTGGGCAGCTTACTGCAAAATCATGTCAAGTCAGGTCATGTAGAAAAGTATTATCAAAAACTGACGAATTTTAACTTTTTGATGGCAAAGATTCAGCATCCGGAGTTTGGAGTGCAGGCACTGATTGATGATTTCAATTTGGTTGACGATTCAGAAGCAGTAAGTCACCCCGAGTACAACCCAGAAAAAGCGAAATTCCTGAACTTGATTCAATCGGTACTATGGATGTCAGCGGATATTTTGGAGCGATATCAGACGCAACTGGCAGGGCAATTGTTAGGGTACTTACTTGATTTTGAAATGCCAGAAATTCAGGCCATGCTGGAAATAGCAAAGCAGTGGAAAGCTGCACCTTGGTTGCGTCCTTTGACACCCTGTTTAACTCCCTCTCGCAGGGGATTGCTACGCACCCTTAAAGGTCACAGCAACTCGGTCAATGCAGTAGCCGTCACGGAGGATGGCAAGCGGGCGCTTTCTGGTTCATCAGACAACACCATCAAAGTCTGGGATTTAACAACTGGAAAGGAAGAGCTTATTCTGGAAGGTCACACCCAGTGGGTATATGCAGTTGCTGTCACTGCTGATGGCAAACGGGCAATTTCTGGTTCAGATGACAAAACCCTAAAAGTCTGGGATTTAACTACCGGAAAGGAACAGTTTACTCTCCAATATCACACTAACTCAGTATATGCAGTAACCGTCACGGAGGATGGGAATCGGGCGATTTCGGGTTCATCAGACAACACCATCAAAGTCTGGGATTTAACAACTGGAAACGAACTGTTTAGTCTCCAAGGTCATAGCGACTGGGTAAACGCAGTCGCCGTCACGGAAGATGGCAAGCGGGCAATTTCTGGTTCATGGGACAACACGCTCAAAGTCTGGGATTTAACAACTGGAAACGAACTGTTTACTCTCAAAGGTCATAGCGACTCAGTGCATACAGTGGCTGTCACCCCCGACGGCAAACGGGCGATTTCTGGTTCAAGAGACAAAACCCTCAAAGTCTGGGATTTAACCACTGGAGATGAACTGTTTGCTCTCAAAGGTCACAGCTACTTGGTAAATGCAGTAGCCGTCACGGAGGATGGCAAGCGGGCGATTTCTGGTTCTTTTGACAACACCCTCAAAGTCTGGGATTTAACCACTGGCAACGAACTGTTTACTCTCCAAGGTCACAGCGACTTGGTAAATGCAGTAGCCGTCACGGAGGATGGCAAGCGGGCGATTTCTGGTTCGCGGGACAAAACGCTAAAAGTCTGGGATTTAACCCCTGGAAACGAGCAGTTTACTCTCAAAGGTCACAGCGACTCAGTAAATGCAGTTGCTGTCACCCCCGATGGCAAGCGGGCAATTTCTGGTTCAGAGGACAAAACGCTAAAAGTCTGGGATTTAACAACTGGAAAAGAACAGTTTACTCTTGAAGGTCAAAGCAACTCAGTAAATGCAGTTGCTGTCACCTCCGATGGCAAGCAGGCAATTTCTGGTTCTTTGGACAAAACCCTCAAAGTCTGGGATTTAACCACTGGAAAGGAACAGTTTACTCTTGAAGGTCACAGTAACTCAGTAAATGCAGTCGCTGTCACCTCCGATGATAAGCGGGCGATTTCTGGTTCGTGGGACAACACACTAAAAGTCTGGGATTTAACCACTGGAAAGGAACAGTTTACTCTCGAAGGTCACAGCAAATTCGTAAATGCAGTCGCTGTCACCTCCGATGGCAAGCGGGCAATTTCTGGTTCGTGGGACAACACACTAAAAGTCTGGGATTTAACCACTGGAAAGGAACAGTTTACTCTCAAAGGTCACAGCAACTCAGTAAATGCAGTTGCTGTCACCCCCGATGGCAAGCGGGCAATTTCGGGTTCTTTGGACAAAACCCTCAAAGTCTGGGATTTAACCACTGGAAACGAACAGTGTACTCTCAAAGGTCACAGCAACTCGGTAAA
>NZ_JAUBRO010000088.1:10865-13867 GCF_036701945.1 Microcoleus sp. MON1_C1
GACAAAACCCTCAAAGTCTGGGATTTAACCACTGGAAACGAACAGTGTACTCTCAAAGGTCACAGCAACTCGGTAAAAATAGTAGCCGTCACTCTTGATGGTAAACGGGCGATTTCTGGTTCAAGAGACAAAAGTCTCAAAGTCTGGGATTTATCGAGTGGAAATGTTATTGCCAGTTTCACGGGTAAAAGTTCGATCGCCTCTTGCGCTATTGCACCAGATCAAATCACAATTGTGGCAGGCGACGCATCCGGTCGCGTATATTTCCTGCGACTAGAAGGGATTGCTGAGTATTTAGAAAAGGGGATGGCGTGAGATGGCAGAATTTGCTGACAAGTTAGCGGCCAAACCACTTTCCTATCAACGTGCTTATCTGGGCAGCTTACTACCAAATTATGTCAAGTCAGGTCATTTAGAAAAGTATTATCAAAGACTGACAGATTTTAACTTTCTGATGGCAAAGATTCAGCATCCTGAGTTTGGGGTGCAGGCACTGATTGATGATTTCGATTTGGTTGACGCTTCTGAAGCAGTCACTAACCTAGAATACAACTCAGAAACAGCAAAAGCCTTGAACTGGATTCAAAGGGTACTGTGGATGTCAGCCGATATTTTGGAGGGAGATAAAACCAAACTGGCGGAACAATTGTTAGGGCGCTTACTGTACTTTGAAATGCCTCTGATTCAGGCAATGCTGGAGGTAGCAAAGCAGTGGAAAGCAGCACCTTGGTTGCGTCCTTTGATACCTTGTTTAACTCCCCCTCGCAGGGGACTACTACGCACCCTCGAAGGTCACAGAAACTCAGTAAATGCAGTCGCCGTTACTGCTGATGGGAAGCGGGCGATTTCTGGTTCAGATGACAATACTCTCAAACTCTGGGATTTAACCCTTGGAAAGGAACAGTTGACTCTCAAAGGTCACAGAAACTCAGTAAATACAGTAGCCGTCACTGCTGATGGGAAACGGGCAATTTCTGGTTCATCGGACAACACCATCAAAGTCTGGGATTTAACAACTGGAGATGAACAGTTTACTCTCGAAGGTCATAGCAACTCAGTAAATGCAGTTGTCGTAACTGCTGATGGCAAGCGCGCGCTTTCTGGTTCATCGGACAACACCATCAAAGTCTGGGATTTAACAACTGGAGATGAACAGTTAACTCTCAATGGTCACAGCGACTGGGTAAATGCAGTCGCCGTCACTGCTGATGGGAAGCTGGCGATTTCTGGTTCATTTGACAGCACCCTCAAAGTCTGGGATTTAATCACTGGAAAGGAATTCTTTACTCTTAAAGGTCACAGCAACTGGGTAAATGCAGTCGCCGTCACGGAGGATGGGAAGCGGGCGATTTCTGGTTCGTCGGACAACACCCTCAAAGTCTGGGGTTTAACCACTCGAAAGCAACTGTTTACAATCAAAAGTCACAGGGTAAAAGCAATAGCCGTCACTACTGATGGGAAGCTGGCGATTTCTGGTTCGTCGGACAACATCCTCAAAGTTTGGGATTTAACAACTGGAAAGGAACTGTTTACGCTTACAGGTCACAGGGACTCGATAAATGCAGTCGCCGTCACTGCTGATGGGAAGCGGGCGATTTCTGGTTCGTCGGACAACACCCTTAAAGTCTGGGATTTAACAACTGAAGATAAACTGTTTACCATCAAAGGTCACAGCTACTTGGTAAAAGCAATAGCCGACACTGCAGATCGGGAGTGGGGGATTTCCAGTTCGTCGGACAACACCCTCAAAGTTTGGGATTTAACCACTGGAAATGGACTGGTTATGCTTACAGGTGACAGGGACTCGGTAAGTGCAGTCGCCGTCACCGCTGATGGGAAGCGGGCGATTTCTAGTTCACGGAACAACACCCTCAAAGTTTGGGATTTAGAAACTGAAGATGAACTGTTTACGCTCAAAGGTCACAGGGACTCGGTAGATGCAGTTGCCGTCACCGCTGATGGAAAGCGAGCCATTTCTGGTTCAAGAGACACAACTCTTAAAGTCTGGGATTTAACCACTGGAAAAGAACTGTTTACGCTCAAAGGTCACAGGGACTCGGTAGATGCAGTTGCCGTCACCACTGATGGCAAGCTGGCGATTTCTGGTTCGTCGGACAACACCCTCAAAGTCTGGGATGTAGAAATAAGGAGGGAATTATTAGCTTTTATTTGGAGAAATCCAATAGCTATAAGGCAACTTTTTACCCTCACGGGTCACAGCAAGTCGGTAATAGCAGTCGCTGCTACTGCTGATGGCAAGCGGGCAATTTCTGGTTCAAGAGACACAACTCTTAAAGTCTGGGATTTAACCACTGGAAAAGAACTGTTTACTCTCAAAGGTCACAGCAACTCAGTAAATATAGTAGCCGTCACGGAGGATGGGAAGCGGGCGATTTCTGGTTCTGACGACAACACCCTCAAAGTCTGGGATTTGTCGAATGGAAATATCATTGCTAGTTTCACGGGTGAAAGCCCGATTGCCTCTTGCACTATTGCTGTCGATGGAGTCACAATCGTAGCGGGCGACGCATCTGGTCGCGTATATTTCTTACGGCTAGAAGGGATAGAGCCACTAACATAAATTTCTTATCTATCGTCAGCGCGGCTGAATTTGACCAGTTTGAGTGGCTGGTAATTCTCCGGCTCGAACCGTCCATCCAAAATCTAAAATCTAGATTTGCGGCTGTGTCCGTCGTTTAAAAATGATTATGACCGATTTGACTTGGCAGGGTGTTACCAAACTGGCAAGGTCTTTGTAACTGGAATCGAGGCCGTCGGGTTTGGTTTGACCCTAAGTTTGTAAATCACAAAGGCAGGTATGAGGCGATCGGGTTTGGTGTCTAAGGTATCAAAATGCCGCTCAATTTTGGCATTTAGGGAAGCTTCAAGGCGGGCTGTTGAAAGTTCAATTTTACTCATTTTACGGTATAGCAATTCCATTTGAGATGTAAATATAAATTTCTATGGTAAAATAGGAAAGTTTGATAATAAATGAAAGGAAA
>NZ_JAUBRO010000089.1:0-12871 GCF_036701945.1 Microcoleus sp. MON1_C1
CTAAATATAATCTTTTCAATTTTCCTAACTTGAAAAGATTTGATGCCTTTTCACAATTCATATAGGATTGCTATATTCCCATGCTAACGGATTTGATATGAGTTAAAAAGTCGATCGCCCACCATGCAAAATCCCGGAGATTTGGTGACTGTAAAAGCAGCCATCAAACCCCCAGGATTTAAGTTTTTCCTCTTAAACGAGGCTCAAATTATTGCCAATGAGTGTTGGCTCAATCAGCAGTAGCCAATTCGGTACTGGCACCACCGCGCTTCCGCGTCAGGGTATTGAAAAGCATCTGACCAACTGCTTTAATCAAATTGCCTTCTAACTCCATGAACATCTTCATGTTCATGCCAAAAGCTGCATTAGCTTCGTCAACAATTCGCTCTGCTGTGGCTTCGTCAATCGGCAGTTCATTCATTGCCTGACGGTAGTTAGCTTTGAATTCTTTTTCATCAGGAATATCCTGGAATTCATAGAAAGCAGTGCCTTCTCCCTCGGAAAGATTCATCCCGCGCTGGGCAATTCCCTTCAGGATTTGTCCGCCGGATAAATCGCCAAGGTAGCGAGTGTAAGAGTGAGCTACTAACAGTTCCGGTGCAGTTGCCGAAATCTCGCGAATTCGCTCCACATAAGCTTTAGCTGCGGCTGACGGAGCTACTTGTTCGCGCCAATTCGCACCGTAGTAGTAAAATAAATCTTGCTCTAAGCTTTGTTTCCGATTCAACTCAGAAAAGTAAATTTTTGAAACAACCGGATGCTGCTTTTGGTGTTCCATTTCCTCTTCCATTGCCGAGTAGACAAAGTAGAGGTTTCCTACTAACTTCCGGTAAGAAGTTTTTTCTACAACGCCTTTTAAAAAACACTTGACAAAACCGACGTTTTCTGCCATTGTGTGGGACTTTTTCGTTCCCTCACGCAATTTGGTCGCTAAATTGATGCTCATGCTATATTGTCCAACCTTCTATTTTTGTGGTAGCTGATGGATGCGCCAAAAATCTAAAATTTACCTAAGCATTTACCTTAGATCGATTTGATGAGAGATTGTATTAATTTTTATAACAAAACCTACCGACCTCAAACGGCAGAAACCCTTGTGCCTCGGAAGGCACAAGGGTTCAAACTGCTGCAAAAGTTTAGTCCTTAGTCGCTCGTCCTCGACTGTTAGCTAATGGCTAATTTAGATGTCCAAGTCGAGGAGGTTGAGTTTGGGGCCGTAGGTTTCGATGAATTCGCGGCGGGGGGCGACTCGATCGCCCATTAAGATCGTAAAGATGCGATCTGCCTCAGCAGCGTCTTCAATCTCCACCCGTTTCAGCGTCCGAGTTTCTGGGTTCATCGTTGTATCCCACAACTGTGTCGGCATCATTTCACCCAAACCTTTGAACCGCTGGATGGTGTAATTAGCATTCGCCGGAAATTCATTGCGGATGAGATTGTTCATTTCGCGATCACTGTAACAGTAATAATGATTCCGTCCCCGTTCGACTTTATAGAGAGGAGGACAAGCAATATAGATGTAACCTTGGTCTACAAGTGCGCGCTGATAGCGGTAGAAGAAAGTCAGCAACAGGGTGCGGATGTGAGCACCATCTACGTCAGCGTCAGTCATAATTACGATGTGGTGATACCGCAATTGCCCCGGATCGAATTCTTCGCCTTTGATACCCAAACCCAGGGCTGTAATTAACGATTGAATTTCGTTATTTTTGTAGATTTTGGCGTCGTCGGTTTTCTCAATGTTGAGAATTTTACCGCGCAAAGGCAGAATTGCTTGGAATTGGCGATCGCGCCCTTGTTTGGCCGATCCGCCTGCGGAATCGCCTTCCACCAGGTATATCTCAGACAGGGCGGGGTCTCTGGAGCTACAGTCCGCTAATTTTCCAGGCAAAGGAGACGATTCTAAGACTGATTTTCGGCGCACTAAATCGCGGGCACGGCGGGCGGCTTCAGCGGCCTTAAATGCCTGAATTGCTTTTTCCAAAATAGCGTCAGCTACCTGGGGGCGAAACTCTAAATATTCTGTCAATACTTCGCCTACTAAGGAATCGACAATTCCCCGAACTTCTGTATTTCCTAGCTTAGTTTTAGTTTGGCCTTCAAATTCCGGGTCTGGGACTTTCACAGAAATGACTGCTGTCAAACCTTCGCGAACGTTTTCGCCGGCGAGGTTGGGCTCGTTTTCTTTGATTTTGTTGCGCTTGCGGGCGATCGAATTCATCGTCCGCGTCAAAACCGCCTTCAAACCTTCTAAGTGCGTGCCTCCGTCGATCGTCCGAATGTTGTTAGCAAAACCGAGAACGTTGTCACTAAAAGCATCGACGCACCACTGCAAAGCCACTTCTATCTGCACATTGTTGCGTTCTCCTTGCACGTAGATTACTTCTTCGTGCAGAGGCTGCTTTTCGCGGTTCATGTAGGCGATATATTCCTTGATTCCGCCCTCGTAACAGTATGTTTCGATGCGAGGTTCGCTACTTTTGAGCAGTTCCAAACGGTGGTCGCTAAAGGTAATTCTCACGCCGGCATTCAAGTAACCCAATTCTCGCAAGCGCCCGGCGAGTATAGTGTAATCAAATTCAATGCCAGTGCTAAATATTTGAGTATCTGGCAAGAAAGAAACTGAAGTGCCGGTGCGAGTGCCTTTGTTGGGCTTGGCATTAAGTTCAGTAACTGGAAAGCCTCTTTCGTAGCGCTGCAAATGTTCTTTTTGGTCGCGCCAAACTGTCACTTCTACCCACTCGGACAGCGCGTTAACAACAGAAATACCTACACCGTGCAATCCTCCAGAAACCTTGTAGCCACCACCGCCAAATTTACCGCCGGCGTGGAGTACAGTCATTACTGTTTCTATTCCCGATTTGCCAGTCTTGGCAACGATGCCGGTCGGAATACCCCGGCCGTCGTCTGTCACGGTAACGGAACCGTCGGCGTTGATGTCAATCTCGATGTGAGTGCAGTGGCCAGCCAGCGCCTCATCAATAGAATTGTCCACAACCTCGTAAACTAGATGGTGGAGTCCTCGCGGGCCGGTGGTACCGATGTACATCCCCGGTCGTTTGCGGACTGCTTCGAGACCTTCGAGAACTTGAATCTGGTCGGCGCTGTAGCTGCTGGTCATACAAAAATAGCTCCAATAATGAGGCCTAAAGCCCCGAAAGCTTCTAAAATGGGAAAACTCCTAAAATTATAGCACAAAACCGTTAAAGGCGATGCTAGGGCTTTCTGAAGGGAAATTTATCGGGGGGAGGGAGGGGAATAGTTTTGAGATTGCTTGAGGACTACCCAGGCCGATCGCGGTGAATCAGTGGATGGAGAGAGAAGAAAGCATGGAGAGGAGAGGATTTGAGAGTTTTTAGAGGGAAATGTGCGACAGCTTATGCCTAGATTAATTACGATTTGCGGGGCGACGGCGACGGGGAAGTCTGGAGTGGCTTTGGCTTTGGCTTCGCGACTGCAATCCTCGATCCTGAGTGCGGACTCCCGTCAAGTGTACCGCGAATTTGACATCGGAACCGCAAAACCGACGGCAGTCGATCGCACTTGTGTACCGCATCACTTAATTGACATTTGCGATCCGACAGAAACTCTGACACTAGCAGAGTACCAGCAGCAAGCTCAAAAATTAATTGGTGATGTCGATTTTCCCTTGTCTCCTCCTCTGTTGTTGGTGGGAGGGACAGGCTTATATATTAAATCGATCGTGCGCGGTTTGAAAATTCCGAGGGTAGCGCCGATGCCCGAATTGCGATCGCAACTTGCAGAACTCGGACAATCTCAATGTTACGCGATGTTGCAACAGGTCGATCGCTCTGCCGCTGAGAAAATTCACCTCAATGACCCAGTAAGAACTTTAAGAGCACTGGAAGTATTTTATGTGACCGGTCGCTCTATTTCGGAACAGCAGGGCGAAAATCCGCCCAATTATCCTATTTTACAAATTGGGTTGGATTGCGCGATCGATGTTTTGGTCGATCGGATCAAACAGCGCACCGAACAAATGCTAGAACGCGGTTGGATTGCTGAAGTAGAATATTTGTGTAAAAAATACGGCTGCGACTTGCCACTGTTGAACACGCTGGGCTATCAGGAAATGAAACAATATTTGGCTGGCGACATTAAGCTTGAAGAAGCCAAAGAATTAACAATTTTGCACACGCGGCAATTTGCGAAGAGACAGCGCACCTGGTTTCGAGCTTATCCTGAAATTGAATGGTTTGATGTTAGCACGCCAGATTTATTGGAGCGAATTTGGCAGAGAGTTGAAGAGTTTGAGAGACGCAGATCAAGACTGATGTAATGTCAATTGATTGAATAGTCTCTCAATTAGAGTAAGGATGAATCGTGAAGCGAACAAGAAATATTTGTTTTAATGAACTACCGAAAAAACCGAGGGTACCGAAAAAGAGAAAAGATAGAAATTAATAGGTTCACCGGAATTCAGGAGTAATTAGTTGTCTTAATTTAGTTTTCTGGACTGTCAACAAGCGTGGAGGAACAGGCTTATCGGCCTGTTCCTCAAATTACATCTCGCGTACTTAATTAACTGTACAAACTCGCCACATATTCGCCGTAACCGTTATAGGGCAAAGTCGGGCGAGTTTCCCACGACCAACTGTTACCGGGACCGACTACCCGTTCGCTGGCCTGCGACCATCTCGGGTGCGGTTTGTCGGGTTCGACATTTGCTTCAAAAGCGTATTCGTTGGGACCGATTGTATTCCAAAAAGTGGCGGGCTGTTGTTCGACAAATTCAATTTTGACGATCGACTTTGCGCCCTTAAAACCGTACTTCCAAGGAATCACTTGCCGCAACGGCGCACCATTTTGTTTTGGTAGCCTTCGGCCATACAAGCCTGTGGCAAAAAATGCTAAATCGTTGGCCATTTCCTCGACCCGCAGACCTTCGGTATAAGGCCAAGGATAAAATTGCGACATCAAACCGGGGCCGGGAGTTATCTTGCGATCGTAAAATGAGGTGAAGCGAACGAATTTAGCCTTCGATTGCGGTTCGACATCAGCCATCAGTAATTTCATGGGAAATCCGACCCAAGGAACTACCATCGCCCAGGCTTCTACACAGCGAAATCGATAAACTCGTTCTTCGATAGGAAATTTTTTGTAGAGGTCGTCAATATCATAAGTGCGGGGATTTTTTACTAAACCGCCTACTTCTACTTTCCAGTTTTCTGTTGGCAAAGCTTGAGCCGGTTGCCAAATAGATTTTGTGCCGCCGTATTCGTAAAAATTGTTGTATTTTGTAGCTAAGGCTTCGTCGGTAATCGCTCGATCGACTTTTGCAAAGGCGGGATTCCGGCTCAATTCCGAATATGCTTGGGTTGAGCTTTGATCCAGAGCAGTTTTTGAGCTAGCATTGCTTTGGCAGCCGGCCAGCGGCAGCAGCGAAGCTGTCACGCCTGCGCCAATTAAATTTGTCATGAAGCGGCGGCGGTTGAGAAATGCTGTTTCTGGGGTAATTTGGGGTTCGAGAATTTCCCAAGGTTTGGGAACGCGAATTAACGGCATAAGTAATAGTTAAAAGTTAGTAGTTAGTTTGGCAAAAGTTGCCTAAGTTTTAATCTGTTAGTCGATTTGAGATTGGAGATTTGAGGTTTGAGATTGACTCCCTAGAACAAACAATTGCGGATATTTGGCAATGCCTCGCGATTGCTTTGGCAATGCTTGCGATCGCACTGAAAGTATTCGCCATGACAGTATAACGTAATTCGGTAACAGCAAATCCCGCCGATCGCTCGAATGAACTCGGTACGATCGACCTATTAAACCTCGCTCGCAGGAAAGTCAGCAATTATTTACGCGCGATCGACCGCAGCAATTGTGGCGAAAATCTGGGAAACAATTATCATAAAGCAAAGATTCCAATTATTTAATTTGTCCACAGGAAGCGGCACGCACCGCCCCGCTTTCCTCCCCCACCAACCAGTATGTCGGACGGGGGTCTCCAGCGGAAAGACAAATGAGTTACTGCACCAATCCCCATTGCCAGAATCCCCAAAATCTCGATCGCGCGACAGTCTGCAAAAGTTGCGAGTCGAACTTGCTGCTAAAAGGCCGCTACCGAGTCTTTCACACCCTCGGTCAAAGTCTCACTTGCCGCACCTTCTTAGCAGTCGATGAAGACCAACCTTCGCAACCCCGCTGCGTCATTCAACAGTTCTGCGGCTCAGCAGCAGCCGCAGACGGTGGCACACACCAAAACCGGACATTTCGCGGCTCTGCCTCAGTTCTCGACGAGTTGGGGAAACATCCGCAAATACCGAAACTGCTGGCATCTTTTGAACTCGAAGGCTGCCAGTATTTAGTGCAAGAATACATCGAAGGCCGCAATTTAGCCGATCGGCTTTCAGAAAAAGGTGTTGTTAAAGAAATTCAAATTTGGTATCTGCTGAGCGAATTGTTGCCAGTCCTGCAATTTGTTCACGAACATCAACTGATTCACGGAGATATCAAACCGTCGAATATTATTCACCGGAAAACTCCCCAAGCATCCCCAGCTTTGGCAGGGAAAGAGGATCTATACCCCCTGTCCCAAGAAAGTGCCTCGGGGCTAGTTTTAGTCGATTTCGGCGCGGCAATTCCGGCAAACAGCGGGCCGCTGAAAATAGAAACGGTGACAGGTTCTGCCGAATACGCGGCCCCGGAACAAATTAAAGGTCAAGCGATTAAGAGCAGCGACATCTACAGTTTGGGCGTCACTTGCATTCACTTGTTAACGGGAATGTCGCCCTTTGATTTGTTTGACATCAAAGCCGAAAGTTGGGCCTGGAGGCATTATTTGAAAGTACCAGTTTCGGGGCGACTCGCCCGCATTCTGGATAAAATGGTGCAGCGAGAACCATCAAAACGCTATGGATCGACCGAGGCAATTCTCACAGACATGAAATACGGCCCGGCACCGGTAGACGTGATTCTCAGCAAACCCAAGTGGACTTTAGCGATGTGGGGAGCAAGTGCGGTTGCCCTGCTGTTCGTAGTGCTGGGTATTCGCTTGCCATCTCCAGCACCGCAGGCTTTCACTTCTTCTGAACCTGTTTCTAGCATTCCCGAAATTCGGTTCAATCCGCCCCCGATGCAGGATTTCAACGGTGACGCCTCGCAGTCCCTGCCTGCAGTGCGGACTCTGGCGGAGCGAGACAAAAACCCGGTTTGGGCGGTAGCAGTCGCTCCCAACGGCCGCGTGATAGTCAGCGGGAACAACGACGGTACAATTCATCTGTTGCACAAGCGTCGCGGCAAGCTACTCAAGGTTTTAGCAGGACATTTGGGGCCTGTGTGGTCGGTGGCCGTCAGTCCCGACGGCAGGACGATCGCCAGCGGCAGCGCTGACGGTACGATTAAATTGTGGAATTTCTATTCTGGCAAGTTAATTCGGACTTTGGACGGACACACAGACGGCGTGTTCTCGGTGGTTTTCAGTCCAGACGGCGAAGCCATCGCCAGCGTCGGTAAGGATAATACTTTGAAGCTGTGGCAAGTCGAAGACGGTGCCGAGTTGGAAACTCTCCAAGGGGTTTTTGACCAGGTGCATTCGGTGGCTTTCAGTCCCTATAAAGACACTCTCTTTACTGGCAACGGCGACGGTACTATCAAGCTGTGGAATTGGAAGACTGGGGAATTCCAAGCCACTCTCACGGGTCATTTTGATGCTGTTTCGGCTCTTACTGTCAGCCCTGACGGTAAAATTTTGGGCAGTGGGGGCTGGGACAATACGGTGAGGATTTGGGATATTACCAAGGAACACTGGTCCGCACCCTCGGGTGAAGTGATTTTTAACGGTCATGCCGATCGAATTCAGTCTCTAGCTTTCAGTCCGGACGGAGACAAACTCGCTAGCGCCGATTTGAGCGGGACTATCAAGCTGTGGCACATGAGTTCGGGCGAAATCGCCGGCACGCTGAAGGGTCATTCTACTTGGGTGGAATTGGCTTTTAATCCTCAAGACAAAACTCTGATCAGTGGCAGTTTTGACGACACGATTAAGGTATGGCGGTTGTCTCCTTGATTTGTTTGGTTGTCCGCCCCATCAAAGTTGAAGAATCCCCAGCCAAATCAAAGATTTTGGTTGAGGATTCTTAAACTCGGCGATTGAAAGAGACTGTTGGCGATTTCGCAGAGGGGTTACCCCCCACCTCGGGAAGGCAGCATTTGCCTTCGCTCTTGGTAGTTAACAGCTATATGGTCAATTAGACATTTACTCCCGATCTACCATTTTTAGGGATAAGTGGTGAAACCCCTGGTTGATTAACCAACAGTCTCTTGACATCGCTGCTATACAAACGAAGTCCACTGCAAGCTGACTGAAGTATATCTTTAGGCAATGCCGCCGTTAACGCGGATATTTTGTCCAGTAATCCAGCGGGCTTGTTCGCTGCACAAAAAAGCCGTCACATCGGCAATATCTTCAACTTTTCCAAGTCTTCCCAAAGCAGCCATTTGAGTAAATCTTTGTATTTGTTCAGCAGTTTTGCCAACAGTGAAGAGTTCTGTATCCGTTGGGCCCGGAGAAACCACATTGACTGTAATTTGGCGATCGCCCAATTCCTTAGCCAGCGATCGAGTTAGCTGTTCTACCGCGCCTTTTGTCGCCACATAAGCCCCATAAGTTGGCAGTAGCATCGCCGTTGTCGAACTGGAAAAATTAACAATTCTTCCTCCCTCCGCCATGCGTTTAGCAGCTTCTTGACAAGCAAAAAACGTGCCTTTGACGTTAATTGCAAACAGATTATCAAACTCTGCTTCGGTAACTTCCGCTAGAGGTTTGTAAAGAATTACTCCTGCATTATTGACTAAAATATCGACTTGTGAATAGGTTTCCAGAGTGCGATCGAACAAATCGCGAATTTCTGCGGTTTTGCTGACATCGGCTTGCACGGCTAATGCTTTGCCGCCTGCTGCTTCAATCGCTGACACAACATCTTTCGCCTGATCTGCGCCTCTGGCGTAGTTGATGACCACTGATGCCCCTTCTTGGGATAATCGCAGGGCGATCGCGCGTCCAATTCCCCGCGATGCACCGGTCACAATTGCCACTTTTCCTGCTAGTGATGGCATGAGATTTCCTCTGCAATTAGCGTTGATGGCGGTTCAAAATAATCATACTATTTTTTTCCATTCCAGTACAGAAACAAATTTAAAACTTAAAAGAGCCAGAATATCCCTAGACATCGCGGTTACTAACTAACACTTGTGGTAAAGTAGTGTCGGCTGTTAAAGTAAAATCTATGACCGTAAATTCCGAGTTAGCAGAGCAGTATTTGTCAGCGGGCGAGAGCCTCCAGAAATCAGGAAAACTTGACGAGGCGATCGCCCAATATCAAAAAATATTAGCCCTTCAAGCGGATAGTGCGATCGCACTCAACAAGATCGCTGAAGTTTATTATGCTCAACAAAAATTTGCAGAGGCGATCGCCTCATGTTACCAAGCACTTCGCCAGCAATCGAATTTCCCCGCCGCCTACAAAACTCTAGGCAATATCCTGCAAGCCCAAGGCAAAATAGACGCGGCCATTCGCGCCTACTCCAAGGCGATAGAATTCGATCCTAATTTGGTCGAAGCCTATGTTAACTTGGGCAGTATGTTTTACAAACAAGGCCAGCTCGATGACGCCATAACTTACTATCAAAAATCTATGGCTCTTCAACCAGATTTAGCCGTAGCTTATTGGAATTTAGGCAAAAGTTTGGAAGAGGAAGGGCGAATCAATGAAGGTTTATTTTATCAAAAAAAAGCTCTGAATTTACAGCCGGAGTTAGAAGATAGAAGCAATTCAGTAAACAATAACACTTACTGAAGAGGAATGTTATAGTCAAAATAATTCAATCATTAACGATGCAAGCTGGAGCAACATGGAAATTAACCATAATCCGCTCGAATTCCTAACGGCTAAAGTACAAGAAAAAGTTGCCGATATCCAAAACTTAGGCAACCAAATTGATGCAAAATTCGAGGAAAGTGCAACTGTATTAACGGCGTGGGTACAATCAGCCCCAAGTTCAATTGTTAGTGCTGGGGCGATCGCCACTCAAGAAGCTTTCAAAATAGCACATAACATCCGTTTTGAGAACCTGCCAACAAATCTGCAATCCAAATTTGCTAGGGCTGGGATGCGTGACGGAATCCGAAATGTTCAAGAAGCAGCAAAAGTATTTGAATCCATACCCGCCCAAATTCGTGTCCAAGGCCCAGAAGCAATTGGCAGCTTCTGTCAAGATAAAGATTGGAGTCACATCCAAGCGCACGTCAATGGAGGCGGAAGCGAAGCTGCTAACGGGGTTTTTGAATATTTTTGGGTGAATCGTGCTCGCGGTGGTGCAGACATGACTGCCGCAGAATTAGCAGTCGCTAAGCAAGTTTTAGCGGATGCAGCGTTTAAAGCAGCAGTTGCGGAAATCGTTGGGGCTGCAATGAAAGGGGCGATCGCCGCAGCAGTAATTGAGTTAATATTTTCTATCTTAGAAAACTCGCTATTGTGCGTTGAAGGCAAAATTACCCAGTCAGAGTTAGTCGAACAAGTCGCCACCGCCACCGCCAAAGCTGGCATTGCTGGTGGTGTTATTACTGGCATTCTGTTAACACTGTGCATGATATTTCCCCCCATTGCCGCGCTTTTAGGTGCCGCAGCGATGCCCTTGGCGGTTGCAGGTATTGGTTTTATGGGAATTCGCGCTTGGGAAATCTTTTGTCACGGCGATCGACTATTTGGTATTACTCAACAAACACAAAAATTTCTGGGGCTGACTGAAGAAGTGCAGTAGGGGCTTAGGCCCCGCCGTGTCCTACGTCTAATTAGATACCTGACTTCTTGAAGAAGCCGGGTATCTCGGTATTCTAAATGATTGGGAAACATAAATAGTATGGATTCAGTAGAAAAAACTCAAGATCAGCAGCATCCGCAATACAAGCGCGATCGAGCCAGTGTCAATACTTTATTAGCCTCAGAAGCAAACGACTACAATTTATCGGAATTAGCAAGATTAATAATTCGCTACCGAGGCTTTCCCGGCGCTAGAGATATCCAAGCAGACTTAAAAAAAGTCCTGCAAAAATGGAATTATACCGAAGAAACTCTTTACGAACAAACCCGTAAAATTCACGCCCAAGGTGAGGTTTATAGAAAGCAAAAAAGCGATCAAGAAGATTGGCTTTAAGACACTCAAAAATTAACATTTATAGCAACAGCGAACCGGCTTGGCGGTTAAGACAATAGTCGGAAAACTTTTTAGGTCGTAGCCTAAAACCCTTGATTTGGTTGGGCAGAGCCTGTGCCTCGTAAGCTTTGCTTGCAGCTATGGGATCGCCCTGAAACTTTTATTTTATGGTGGTGATTCCTGGGAGGGTGAAAACCCACCCCAAACCCAGATGGGGTAAAGATTGAGCTGTGTTGTGGTAAAAAAAAGATAGGCAGCAGAATTGTTACAGGCTTGCCTATCCAAAAAAATATGTTATAGCAATCCTAAATCATTATCATGAGTACGGTACAATTATATAGCAAGTCTATTGGAGTCGTGAATGTAGAACGACCTGAAACGTTTGTGATGATTGAACCCATTGTTTACAAATCAAATGGTTTTGCTATAGCAATCCTAAATCATAATCTTGATTATGATACAATTATATGCAATACTTGATGATGACAAAAAGAATGAATAACTTACAACTGCCACAAAAAGACATGGAAAAAGAAATACCCCAATTAGAATCTTTCATTAAAAGCGATATCAATGCAAGAGAACTAAAACGAGCAATAGCTGTCAGGATGGCGCTTGAAGGTAAGCTGTACCATAAAATTAGCTTTTCGGTTATGTGTAAGTGAATTCTTTGTTGGTTATTGGAAAAAGATTTTTAAAACCCAAGGAGTCGAAGGAATAAAACTAGGATATAAAGGCTCGGCATGGTATTTGACAGAGGGACAAACGGATGTAGTAGTCGAGTGGTTAAAGAATAAACAATCTTGGAACTTAGAGGAGTTAGTGACTTATGTAGAACAAGAGTTTGGTGTGATATGTAAATCAAAACAGAGCCCTGCATGAACTTTTCGCTGCTGCCAATATTAGTTGGAAAAAGACTCAAAAAATTAATCCCAAATCCGATGACGAACTGGTAAAGAAAAAGCGGGAATAAATTAACGATATTTTATCCAAAAACAAGGCGGGCATAGAATCTGGGGAAATAATAGTATTGTTTTGAGATGAATGTCATCTACTTCATGGCGATCTGACAGGCTACGTTTGGGGTCAATCCGATCGGAGAATTGAAGTTCCTATTACCAATGAAAAAAATAGACCAACTTATTTTGGGACCCTGAATTATCAAAGCAAACAATTCCACGTTCAAAGTTATCCATCGGGAGAGGGAAAATCAACAGTTAAATTCATTAAACACTTACAAAATAAATATCAAAAACGGAGAATAATCTTAATTTGGGATGGAGCTAGTTCTCATAAATATGGAGAATTTAGAGATTTTTTAGCATTACTAAATAGTGATAAAGCACCGTCAGATTGGTCAATTACTTGTATTTTATTTGCTCCCAATTCGCCCCAACAGAATCCCGTTGAAGATATTTGGTTACCAGCTAAAAACTTTTTAAGAAAGTATTGGTATTTATGTAGGTCTTTTAAGATTATCAAATTTTTGTTTGAGTTCTTCACTAAGGAACATAAATTTGATTTGCCCAAAATTCATCAGTACACTTATACATAGAAAATCATTTAGGATTGCTATATCGCTTAGTTCGTCGTTACAATCAATTAGGTAGTAATGGGTTGAAAGACCTGGGGGGGTAACAACCAGCCTGAAACCCATACCTTTGTAAGGATTGAGCCAATGTGTGCTAAAAAAAAATAGGCA
>NZ_JAUBRO010000090.1:0-12701 GCF_036701945.1 Microcoleus sp. MON1_C1
TTTTACTGATGATAGCTAAAACTGTTATTCGGGTCTTGATGAGTATTTATACTTGACGCAAAAGTGACACGCTCCCAATTATTTTTAGTATGTTCCTCTGCTGTTAACCCAGAAATAGGCACAGCACCTAATTTATCTTCAGAAAGCAAAGGCGCTCTTTTATCGTCCAAACTCCAGCCGTCAGCATTCACATTGTAGAACCAAACAAAATCAGTTCCACCAGAGTTAGTTTTAGTAAATAGTAAAATCGCAGTAGAAACACCTGCATAAGGCTTAAATACACCACCGGGCAGAGAAATTACAGCATCAAGCTTCTGTTCCTCCACCAACAGGCGGCGCAATTCCTTATGTGCCTTAGAAGAACCAAAAAGCACCCCATCCGGCACAATCACCGCTGCCCGTCCCCCAGGCTTCAGCAATCTCAAAAACAGAGCCAGAAATAGTAATTCAGTCTTCTTGGTTTTGACGATCGCCTGCAAGTCCTTAGCCGTGTTCTCATAGTCCAACGAACCAGCAAAGGGTGGATTAGCGAGGACAAGGGTATAAGATTCTGCATCACTAGAATGTTCCTGTGCCAGCGAATCCTGATAGCGCACATCCGGGTTTTCTACACCATGCAAAAGCATATTCATACTGCCAATCCGCAGCATGGTATTGTCAAAGTCGAACCCGTGAAACATCTGATGGTGAAAGTGTTCCTTCATCTTGGTATCGCGCAGAATTTCCGGGTGATGCGATCGCAGATATTCATTAGCAGCCACCAGAAAACCGCAAGTCCCACTAGCTGGATCGCAAATTACATCGCCTGGGCTGGGTGCAGTCAGTTCCACCATCAACTGAATAATGTGGCGCGGTGTGCGAAACTGTCCGTTTTGTCCAGCCGAGGCAATCTTGCCCAACATATACTCGTAAAGGTCGCCTTTAGTGTCCCTGTCTTCCATCGGTACACCATCGAGCAAATCCACCACTTTAGAAAGCAGCGCCGGTGTCGGAATTGTGAAACGGGCATCCTTCATGTGGTGCGCGTAAGTCGAACCATCACCTCCCAAAGTCCGCAGGAAAGGGAAAACATGATCGTTGACGACCTCAAACATCTCCTTCGGTGCAAAATTCTTGAACCTCGACCAACGCAAATCATCGTAGGAGCGTTTTTTGATATCTTCCCCTTCTGGGAAAATCCGGCGTTCCATTTGGCGCTTCAGCCGATTAGCTTTGTTTTCTTCCAGAGTATGTAAATCGTCGAGACGACGCAGAAACAGGAGATAAGTAATCTGCTCGATGACTTCGAGAGGATTGGAGATACCACCAGACCAGAAGGCATCCCAGATTTTATCTATTTGACTTTTGATTTCCCCAGATATCATATTGCGCTTTCTTGTCCCATAGATAATTCTAAAAATTAGGGTGATTATCAGTTTAGCTTGGATGTGGTTTTGCTGGAAATATGCAGCCCAAATCTATCTGCTTGTACCTCAATTAAAATCTTTGCGATCGAAGGCTTCGCTCGTCTATGCAAGTAATATTTGCAGGGGAAAGTTCAGACTAAAACTGACCGCCAGAGGAATTTACGATCGCTCACCAGCACTTGTCTCATCATCACTCAACCGTATTAGATAGACAAACTCTCAAACCACCAAACTAAGGTACGGACATCCTCAAGCGCTGAAGCTAACCGATCGCCATCGCCCATCCAATCGCCATACTCCCCATGCTCGCCTGCCCCCCACACTATGATGTACTCTAGCCCCGGATCGATCTGCACGGCAAACCCACCGCTAGAGAAGTTAAATACTGCGTAGAGGTCGTCTGGCCCAACAGACCATCGCAAGAAAACAACGCTTGCCGCCAATGCTGGGAATTCGTTGAACACTTCAGCGAAGAAGCGTTGACTAAATTCAGGAGTGTCGGCTAAAGCGATGTCTTGTGGCTGCCTATTCCACTGGCCCTTTGTCTCACGGCCACAGCGAGGATCGTGTTCTGGAAACTTGTCCATATCTGGTAACTGTAGGGAAAAAAGAAACCCCATCTCGAATTTAAAAATTTTGAGCGGTGATGACACGTCTTGAACCAAGCGACGGAGGCGGTGTATTCTACGCCCGCCATCCAGGACGACCACGTTAAGAAATCCCCCCGACCGATGCAGCAATGCAGTAAGTGCGGCTTCTGAGCGGTGTCGTCGGGTCGATCGCGCACTTAGCGAGCTTAAAACGCTCGGCAGACATTCGGGCGATATCTGGGCAGTTGCCATGACGCCGGATGGACTTAAAGCAATTTCTGCCTCGTCCGACCAAACACTAAAACTGTGGGATTTAACCAGCGCGATCGCACTCAATAGCTTTACGGGTCATCTGATAAAGTTATCGCAGTAGCAGTTACCCCGAATGGGTTGCCGACTTAACAAACCCTCAATCTGCATCTGAAAAATCTCACGGGTTGGGTTGAACGCTGCGATCGTCCCCATCGGGAAATTTCTCGTTCAAACTCTGATCGAAATAATACTGACACCAAAATTCTGCTACTTCCAACAACATGGGTACGGATTCAGCCACGATACCCGAACCCGACTGCAATCCATAGCCTTCTACATATTCTCTAGCTAGTTTGTAAGCCCAATACGGAAAATCTGTTTCTACAAAACACCGCAGTGCATACTCTAGCTTTAGTAAATTTCCGCTGCGGACAAAGCGCACCGTTGCCCACCTAAAATTGCGGTAGTCATCCCCTTGCACCCCATCAATATCTTTCAATAAGTTTCTGAGAGATTGCCGACTTTCGTAACTAGGTTTTTCTCGGTAACTGTCCATCAGTGCGATCGCTTCACCCACTAACTGTTTTTGCTGTTCCCATTATTCATCCGTGAAATATTCTGGACAATTCGCCCGCTCCATCTGCAGCTGCACCAGTCGGGCAATGTAGAGTCCAAACTTTTGGGCAGCGACTTCATCAACACACAGACTTTTGATACTCGTCAGCCTGGTTATCGGTATGGCAAATCGAGCTTGTTCAACTTCCTTAGTGGCTTGAATCCATTTTTTGATTTTCTTAGCAATAGCAAGCTGTTGTTTGTTTTGTTTCATTCTAAATTGCCGACTATTAATATCCTGATTGAACCAGCGCTCCAGAGAGTAAATCTGTTAGTTGGAGTGTAACAGCCCACTGGTTTAAGTAAGCGAGATCGAGTCGTTCCTTTTGCACCTTCAAAACTCCCAACACATCCCTCCACTGCTTTTGGGAACCGCCAGGAATTAGTTTGTACCAACTGAGTTTTTGCAGGACGATATCTTCGGGCGAGTAGATGTAAATTCCCTCTTCTGGTAAGCCGCTAACAGGATGAAGCTGGCGACGGCTCATCACGGAAGCCGAAAAAGGGTCATCGCTGCCCATCACAAAAATATCCGCTTTCTCCATAGAAGGCAAATAGATGACATTGAATGATGATTCGCGGGGTGCTGTTCTTGAATTGGCAATTGCTTCAGTCACCGCCGACTCGCTGATGTAAAACTCGCCTGAAATCGCATCAATTAACCTCTGTGCTGTTCGCGATTCCAAATCAATCACTAAATCCAAGTCTTGCGTAGATCTGTTTTCTCCCAACAACGAACTTGCCACCGAACCTCCCACCACATAGGGAATATTCAGCGGTAGCAAGATGCTGGCTATTTTTCGCGCTAATTCGATCGGATCTGCAATCACGATTCCACCCCAATCTTTACTGTCTGATAAAACTTCTATCCACTCAGCACCTAAGCACCTTTTAATAAATTCTTGCCGAACTTTTGCCTCAGTAGCATTGGGATACTGATTCTTTATTCCAGATATTGCCAGCCTTCGCACCGCTTGATTGAAAGCGCAAGTCCGTTGTACTTTTTGTTGGGGCGTTAACTGTCGCAATAGCTGAAACATCAGCACGTCCGCCTCAATGGTGGTATCAATAGATTGTGGCTTGTATCCTGACTTGACTGTGACTGTGGGTATTGGCGGCACGGTTCAATGAGAGTGAAACGGCATAGATTGCACAATTATATTACAGAATCTAAGTTTTTCAGATCGCTTTATAAAAAAGATATTTTTCCTTAATTATAATGAAATTTTTACAATGAAAATACTCGCTACAATGTCCAAAACAAAGGCGATAGTTACCACAGCTACTAACCAGATATCAAGGTTTAGACATTGTAATGTTTAATTATTCAATGACAAATTCTGACTAAGACTTTTTTCACACAACTGTTCTTGGGAGAGATGAAGATATGGACTTAAATCAAATGTCTGGCAATGGCCACCCCAACAGCCACCACAACCTGCTAGATTGGGCATTTTGGGAGCCGTGCCAGATACGCAAGGCATCGGGGCGCGATCGACAGGGAGCGATCGACGCTTTAGTTTGGTTTAGGTTGATTTTTCTTCAGTTTCCTGACAGCCAAAGGATCTCGCCGCCGTCCTGGTACGGGTGATATGTTAAGTCAAGTTGCTTCTCGTCTGCGAAATAGCTTGATTCAAACCCTCGCTGTGAATCCAGCCTACAAAGCCACCGTAAATCATTTTGCCATCGGGATCGGCTAAAAAAATGTGGTCAACGCCGAGGGGGTTTTTCCAAGCCCTAACCGCTGTTCCATCCCTAAGCCTGATAATCGGATTGGAACTGTTAAAATCCCTGTGGTGTGCTGGTGTCATTCCTGGGACAGCTTCTAAAATGGCGCGAGCCTCCCTGGTAACATCTGAAATGTTTGCAGCGCTGCTTGCTGAACAGCCACATCCATCTGTCACAGTTTGCTTGAGCCTTTCTTTGATATCGCCATCAAACAGGGATAATTGCTCAATCTCCTCTAAAAGTTTCCCGTGTGGCTCAGATAAGCGCCTTTGACAATAAATTGCTGTCAGCAAGTCCTCTAACCCTACTTTTGTCAGAGCCTCTGCAATCAATCCCGTCAAACCTAGTACGGCAATACCTCCGAGCATTCCTGCCGGGCCACCTAGAAATGCTAGAGCTGCTGTGATTGCAGCCGCTCCTGTCAAACCTGTCGCAGCCATCGTCACTACCAGGATGATACCTGGTAAACCCAAAGCAGCTATTTTTTTGACGACTTCATCCATTTTACCAACCTTCGCTGTGGCTTTCTTTCCTCTACCAACCAGTTGCCAGCACGAAAAACCTGCTAGCGCAACAAGTTATTTATTATATCGTGACCTTGCTGTAGCAATTTCGAGTCGTAGATGGAGAAATTAGATTATCCTGATGAAGCTGTAGCGGTTGCAAGCCCAAGGGTGCGATAATTTAACTTATTTGATTTATTCCGTCCTCAAAATTTTTCTCTATATCAAAATTTAACACTTCCCCTAAAAATAGATAGGTTGAGAGTAGCAATGCTTGTGCTTCTTGAGGTGATACTTCACTGTGAACACCTGTACAAATTCGGCTATAGAGGTCAGATAAGAAGTGACGCAATCGGTCGCGTCGTGACTTACTACTAATTTTCTGCGAAATATATACATTAATTCTATTTAGATGCTTGCTAGCATCAAGTTTCAAGGTACGCTCATCAAGTTGAGCCGTTTCTTCTGTCGGGGGATAAAGAGTATCTGCAAATGTCTCAATGATACGACGGCAGGTAGTTACCCCTTGACTTACTGCTTCAGGATCTCCTTCTCGAAGACGAGCATAAACATAGGGAAGCTTACTTAAGACATTTCCACACTTTTCAGCTTTGTACTCAAGCTGGTAACCGTGAGACTGGAGGAATTCTTGTTGGCCTCTATAACCATTCACATAATTGTGCGATCGTAACAGCAATTTCTAAACTACCGCCTGATTCTAAAAGAGGCACAAACTGGTTTGAGAGAGGCATACACGGACTCCAACAATGGCTAGACAGCCTATGGCTTCAAGAACAGCAATATTATTGGGGGGAGTGGCACTTTCATCCACAAGCAGATCCTACTGCTAGTAAAGATGATATTGAGCAGATGCAACGGATCTCAAAATCAAAACTTTATCAATGCCCAGAGCCCTTGCGGCTGATTATTGGTGGAAATCCGCCTAAACACTGGAATCTAAGGGTTTATGTGTTTCCCCAAAATGCCTCTTTTGTAGAATTAATAAGGTAAATTTTACACAAACTAAAATTATGACTTTTACCTTTGGCTTCAAATCAATTCTACAGTTTCACGCTTGCATCGCCCACTGTCTCGGGCTATACCTGTGCTGACATAACGCATCTCCTTTGCTAATCTCAAAGTTAGTTCTTTACCGCAATTGCTCATGAGTAGCCAATCTACAGCCAAAACTATCTTTCTGGTCGCCTCTATGGTGGGCTGGCTTATCGTTGGTGCATCTTTGATGTATCTTTTTCCGGTCGTCGCAGATTGGTTAATATCCTCCGATCGCACCCATCTCTGGATGCAGACCCTCAGCCGTAGCGGTTACAATCCTATGCTGGCTTGGGTAGGAGGAGGCATCACTCTGGTTATTACCGTGTCGGGGTATATCCTCTGGCATCAGAGGTTTGAAGGCAAGATTTAGAGCGATGGTCACAGATCGATTTTGGAGCGATCGAGTTCTGAGTTCAAAGAAGTGTGGGAGGCCTTTGCGGTGAGGCGTAAAAAAAGCCTGCCAAGACGACTATCAGAATTTTAGATATTTATGAGTGCTGGTTTGATATACAGTGCTTACTTTTTGGAAAACAGCGAGTGCTATATTTCTGAAAGTTTGGGCTGCTGTAAAGCAAGATAGTATTAATGAATCTGAATTGGCAACAGTTATTAAATTCTCAGTGATTTAGTCTTTAAGTTTCTGCTAGGTTGCCTTTAGGTCTTAATAAGAGCATGGATAGTAGAGATTGAAAGCTTAAATTTTATTACAATATGCTTTCCAGCTTATCTACGTTACCTTAAGTCTTTTCTAATTTGATAAAAATTAGGCGTAATAACCTCCCATTCTTTCACCGGGTTTGAGGGCTATGTCCTTGATTTTATAAAGCTTTTGATGGGGTTGTCACCCCGTCAGGTATACTGCTGCAAAGTAATGCTCTAGACTCGCCGGGCGCTCGGCACCGCAATACAGGGAAACCTTGAACTGGAAAAATAACTCAGGAGATCTTTCACTATGAGAGAGAACAATATCGTAATGGTTGAATTCATCGGCAGACCATACTTGCATGATACCTGAGACTCTTGTCTGCCTCGTGCAAAAAGATGTTGAGGACTACTTCCTTAATATCCCAGAATCCTTCTTTTGTTTGAGTGGATTCGGAAAGTGCAAGCTTCCTTAAAGCCCATTCGCTTGTAAATATTTACCCCATCCGGCGCTGCCTGAAGGGTGGCAAAAGGCGCTCCGAGTTTCTTGGCATAACTGAGCGTATAATGTGTGATTGCCGAGCCGTAACCCCGATTTCTAAATTCTTGCAGCGTACTGATATCAAAGAGGCTTGCTGTCTGACCAAGCAAAAAGATTGAACTCGTACAAACAGGCTTATTATCTACATACCCCAGAAACAATCTCAAAGGACGATTCTCCAAATTATCCAACTCGCCCACCCGCCGATAAAATGGCATAACGAAGTCATCTGGTGGCTCAAAAAGTGAAGCGATAATCTTTCCAAACTCATTGATTTCTTTGAAAGAGGTTGCCATTCGGAACTTGAGATTAAGAGGATACTGAACGTCTTGTGGTAAATCATCAAGATTTGCAACCATACCCATATCCACTTCATCTTCGATAAATCCATACTCTTCTAAGGTTGAAAAGACATAAGCATCCCGAAATTCTTCACAAGTCCACCAAGCTGCTGGTAAACGAGCTGAATTAAACTCTTCGCACACCTTGGCAATAGTACGCTTTCCGTCTTCGCTATCGAATTTTTTACTGATAACGAGATTAAAAGTATCTGTCTTGTAGCCAGAATTAATGAGAACGTAACTTTCTGTTTGTTCGACTTTCATCTCGGGAACGAATTGGAGTGGAAAATAAATATTCTTGCCAATGATTCCTGCCAAAACTAACTGGATTTCGTCGTGTATTCTAAATTCTTCCTCTATCATCTGCACCGTCTCCTTTCTGTCAATTTTATATACGGAACTGGCCCTGAGGTGTGAAAATGCCATTAGCCTTCACCCTACGAATGGAAGTGCGATCCGAGCCGTGACGACAGTGCCAGACGTGCGAGCCGTGGCTGCGGTCCAATTGTGCGAGCCGTTGCAGCCGTTCGATCGCGCAAAACGTAGAACCAATCTAGCAGAAGAATTGCTCGTTACTGACCAACCGAAAACCGCAGGCATTTCAGCCATTTGTTGCGCCGAGCCAGCTACCGACTTGAGGAAATTGGCGAAGCTCGCTCGCCCTCACTTCTTCCTGCCTTTACACTAAGCGAGCTAGTGATTAAGATTGACAAAAATACAAAAGGGGTGGCTATGTTCGATCGCACTCAGTGGTTTTTGGCCGGTATGTCGATCGCGCTTTCGCTTCAGCTAAGTCAGCCAGTGGTAGCAGCCGTGCCCGTTGGCAAACTCGTACAAACAGCACAAACTAACAGTAAGGAGGCTGCCCACAAAGCTTTCAAAGAAGGAGTACAACTATCCCAGCAAGCAACGGCGGAATCTTTAAAAGGTGCGATCGTAGCATTATCGGGAAATGCACTTGGAGCGAAGGCTGAAGAAACGCGATCGGGAAACAGAACATTTGCGGATTGGTGTCGCCAAAAACCTAATTTGAGTCCTGAAGCTAAACATACTGTTGAGGTCCTGTTGCAGAAAGCGGGAACTACTGAGTGCGAGGCGGCCGATCGGAAACTTTCTCTTCTCACGGAACTAAAACTATACAAAAATCAAATCAGTGACATCAAACCGCTAGCATCTTTGACTAAACTGACTGTGATCGAACTCTGGAACAATCAAATTAGCGATCTCAAACCCTTAGCATCCTTGACTACATTGACTCGGCTCTACCTCCACAACAATCAAATCAAGGACATCCAACCGCTAGCGTCCTTGACTCACCTGACGGATCTCTTCCTCTACAACAATCAAATCAAGGACATCCAACCGCTAGCATCCTTGACTCACCTGATTAGGCTCAAACTCCACAACAATCAAATCAGGGACATCAAACCGCTAGCATCCTTGACTAACCTGACTACTCTCTTCCTCGATGAAAATCAAATCAGCGATATCAAACCGCTAGAATCTTTGACTAAACTGACTGAACTGGGGCTCACCAAAAATCAAATCAGCGACATCAAACCGTTAGCATCCTTGACTAAACTAAATTGGCTCTGGCTCACCAAAAATCAAATCAGCGACATCAAACCGCTAGCATCCTTGACTAACCTGACTGGGCTCGGCCTCGGCGAAAATCAAATCAACGACATTAAACTGCTAGCATCTTTGACTAACCTAATTATTCTCGACCTCCTTAACAATCAAATCAGGGACATCAAACCGCTAGCATCTTTGACTAACCTGACTACTCTATTCCTTGATAATAATCAAATCAACGACATCAAACCGCTAGCATCTTTGACTAACCTGACTTGGCTCGGCCTCAGCGGAAATCCAATCGCTCCCAAAACTTGCCCGCTCAAACCAGAGTCTATCTGTAAGTGGCCCAAAAATTAAATGCTAAAAATTTACAGTTCAAAAAATTAGAGGTACAAGATTATGACACTTATAGTTTCAGACAAACATAAAAATTTACAAAAGTCGATCGCCCCTTAAAACATCCCATCAAGCATTTCGGTAACGTCTTGCTGGTCACGTCCCCGGTTATCGTCGTACACCATTAAAGTGTTCAAATTCTTATGGCGCGACAGTTTCTGCACCTTCCGCACGTTGCCGTCCGTGGCATCAAGGGCTGCAGTAATGGCACTGTGGCGTATTCGGTGAGGACTCATCTGCTTTTTGATTCCAGCTTTTTCGCTGTGGCGGACAACAATCTTGCAAATGCCGTCGCCAGTGAGCCGATGTCCTGAGTTGGCAAAGTCAAGGGCGCTGAACAACGGGGCATCTGGGGAAGAGTTGCCACCTTTTGCATCTAACCAATCAGCAATTGCCTCTACAGTAGCCGCCCCCAAGTCCACCATTTCCGACTGAGAGCCGCGCCCCTTGCCCAGAACCCGCAAAGTCCTACTGCCTGGGTCAAAGTCACAGAGACTCAACTGACTAATCTCATTGCGTCGCAGAGCGTTACCCCAGAGCAACCGGAGTAAAGCATAATCTCTCTTCCCCGCCAATGTCGTCCGATCGCACTGCCGTAAAATTTGCTCAAAAGTCCCAGCATCAACCCCCGTTGTGTCCCGATAACTGGTAACTTTCTCTCCCTTAATATCTGCAAGCGTGTAGTGACACGCGCCGAGCTTGCGGCCCATCTCCACCAAGCTTTTAACAGCCGCCAGCCGCCGATTAACCGTGGCTTCCTTCAAGCCCTTGTCAATCAATTTGGCCTTGTACTTCAACACCACCGACACCGCTTGACGTTCCTCAAGGTGCAGGAACTGCAAAACGTTATCAGGCACGAACGGAGGTTTACGCGAACACTAAGGCAAAAAGGGGCCCCATCTAGAAACGGATGGGGCAACTGGGATTAGAGATTGAAAGGCACTCCCCTGACAAGATAAAATTCCACCGGCACTCCTGACTGAGCAACTGCTGCTAATCGGTAATAGCCATCAATGATTTTGTAATTCTCGCCAGAAAATCAGTATCGAGCCAGCTTTCCACTCACCATCTCGCATCGTCTTGGCATAATCTTCAATCACAGCCTGATCAATCTTCCGTTCCTGTTCCCGTCCAAAACAGAGGTATCATGCAGGCCATTTCAGGAGTAATGGTGACAGGAATCAATTCGCTTCTGTGGCCATCCGGGCTAGCAGAGCGGATAAGGGATTCGAGGTCGTCGTTGCTGTTGTTCATGGGCTTAGTCCTTTTAATTATCACTCTTCTCAAGAAGTTTAAAAAACCCCATCCAGAAAAAGCGGATGGGGTGCGATCGGGTCTAGGCGACTTTCAATATTTTGATTTGTGCGAGTATCACGGATTGATTCTCAGCTTCCAGCACGATCGCCGGTATGTTTTCCCCCGCCCTTGGGTTTAGCTTCCGTGCCAGAACCGCCGCATGGAATTGAAAGTGGCCGCTAACAACTTTGTAGTTATCGCCGTCCCGTGGCAGCACCGGGGGAGAGCAAAAACCGCCGATCGCCAAACTGAGCTCCCCAGCAATTTCTAATTCGTTCGGGTCAAAGTTGCAGGCAGGCATGTCGGACGTGATGCGCTTTACCGGGACGATCGAGAGCATCAATTTCTTGGCTGGCTGCACCCGTCCCCGGCCGTTGTCGCCACGGTTGGGGGGTTCTTCGTCATGGGTACGATCGCGATCGTACCCATGACGAACCGTTCAGGCGGCAATTAGACTCGATGCCGACAGAGAATCAGCAGGATTACGATCAACTTTTAGAATCTAGTTCTACAACGATCGACAACCAGCGCAAAATGATCGCCCTATTGCAATCCCGCCTTAGAGAAGAACGGGAGAAGGTTGAAGCGCAAGTCGCAGAACTGGAACAGAATCCAGCCCCTGCGATCGACTTATCCGATAAAGCTGGCGAAGTCGTAAATTTCTTTAGGACGCTCCTGCCAAAAGACACGAAGCTACCCAAAAATACTATGTCGAAGCTTAGGGAAATTTTGGCAGCAACAGAAGATTAGAAGGTCGATCACCCGATCAGCCCAAAACAAACCACTCATCCCACTGCAACCAAAAACTTTAACCTCAAAGGAGCCTTTACTAATGACCCACTTCGGCATTCTCTGTCCGGCAGCCAACGGCCACCTCAACCCGATGACAACATTAGGCAGCGAACTGCTTCGCCGCGGTCATCGAGTCACCGTATTTAATTTCCTTGATGCTCAAGCCACAACCTTAGCAAGCGGCTTAGAATTCCAGCCATTAGCTGAAGATGAATTTCCCGCAGGCTCAATGACAGAAGGCTTGGCCCAACTGGGAAAACTCAGCGGACTGACAGCCTTTCGATATACTATTAAACTAATGACCCAAGTTTCAGATATTCTCCTCTCACAAGCTCCAGCAACTATCAAAAAAGCTGGTGTAGAAGCTTTGCTGGTAGACCAAGTTTCACCGGAAGGAGGAACGATGGCGGATTTTCTCAACCTTCCTTTTATCACAGTTTGCAGTGCGTTAACCCTAAATCAAGACCCCAAAATTCCTCCCTTTTGTACACCTTGGCAATACAGTCCAACTTGGATAGCGAGTTGGCGCAATCAATTTAGCTATCAGTTACTCAGTTTGCTTGCAAGACCGATTCGAGAGGTCATTGCTGAGTATCGCGAAGAGTGGAAATTACCTCTGCACTCCCACCCGAATGATGCTTACTCGAAACTCGCTCAGCTCAGCCAGCAGCCTCCTGAATTCGACTTTCCCAGGCAAAATTTACCCCCGCATTTCCATTTCACCGGCCCTTATCACAATCCTGCGACGCGCAAACCAGTACCTTTCTCTTTTGAACAATTAACCGGCAAACCATTGATTTATGCTTCGATGGGAACTGTGCAAAATCGCTTGCTGAATGTTTTTCAAATAATCGCCTCTGCGTGTGAAGGATTAGATGCCCAATTGGTAATATAGCAATTCCATTTGAGATGTAAATATGGATTTCTCTGGTAAAATAGGAAAGTTTGATAATAAATGAAAGGGA
>NZ_JAUBRO010000091.1:0-12625 GCF_036701945.1 Microcoleus sp. MON1_C1
AGTGAATTTTTGCAAATATTTAGAAAAGCACAAACAAAGGATTATTAACTATGAAGTTTGCTCAAGGGATGGCATCTCTTCAATTGGTTCAGGAGCGGTAGAATCAGGGATTAAGCAAATAGCCAGACGAATTAAAATATCAGGAGCTAGTTGGAAATCAGAACATGTGGGACAAGTATTAGCTCATCGTTGTGCTTACTTAAACGGCTTAATTGGTAATCAGGGAAAAGCTGGATAAGTATAATTGCTCACTGCAAAAGTGACATGCTCCCCATTGAATTGGAGTGGCAACACATTAAAAAAGATGAATTGGCTGCGACATTTGTTTGATGATGAGTTAGAACTCGCCTACGCCGTAATTCATGGAGTAGAAGTTAGAGGACAAAGGGGGAATTACACTACACAACGTCTTAAGTTTAACTCCAATTAGGTAACTTAATGTTTTGTTACATAGATTGGTTTTTTACCGCCTACCTACTTAGAGCTTTTTGTTCGTCAATATTACTACATCCTCTCTTGTCTAGCAGTTGCCAGTATAAAGGGATACTCCGTTTTTCCCAAACTAGGCTAAGCATAAATACATTATGAGTCCGCCATTGAGTCCGATCGATGACCAGTTTCAAAGGTTTAGATTTCTGAAACTTAGCTTTCAAGATTTCTTTAACAAGCGGAAACCACAGACTTTCTATTTTGAGGCAGTCTAATTGCAGAAATCTTTGTAAGCTGCGCCTTCGACTCTCAAATTGAATTGGGTAAGGCCAGAAAGAAGCCAATAATTCAATGCTAACTTGTTTATGGCTTTGTAAGATATATACCAAAGACTTGAGTGTATGGTATTGTGCCGGTTTGAGTTGTTTTTCTAGATGGTTTTGGTAAAATTGAGGAAACATAATTATGTAGATGGGGACACTTAAACAATTCTGACCCCATCTTTTTTTAGCTCAAGTTGACCAAATCCGCCACCAGTGGGACTTTTGACGGGGTTGTCACCCCGTCAGGACCTTAACTCTACAGATAGTGTAAAAGTTAAATTCTTTAGTATGTCCTGAATCTATATTTTTTGGTAGTATATTTAGCTAGATATTATGTAACTTACAGAGGTTAACAATGAAACCTTCAGAACCGGAATCAGTACCATCCAGCTTTTTTGATCAAACCTATCGCCAAAGTAAAGATCCTTGGAGATACACCTCTAGCTTTTATGAAACCAGTAAATTCAGAACAACGCTCAGATCCTTGCCAAAAGTCCGATTCAAAAATGCTTTTGAAATCGGATGTGCTATCGGCGTCCTCACCCAGAAACTTGCCAAAAAATGTGACAGATTGCTTTCAGTAGATTATTCAGAAGTAGGATTAGAGGAAGCGCGGAAACGCTGCCGCGATCTCCCACAGGTGCGATTTGAGCAGATGCAGATACCCCAGCAGTTCCCAACTGAGAAGTTCGATTTAATTTTATTCTCAGAAGTGGGCTATTATTTGACAATGCCAGACCTCCTGACAACCAAGCAAAAAATTATTGACCAGTTACTTCCAGGAGGTTATCTCTTGATGGTTCACTTTCGGTATCCAGTGGAAAGTTTCATCCTGAATGGTGACATAGTTCACGATACCTTTATCCAAGAGTCTGCACAGTTTTTGAAACATTTGGGCGATCCGCGCAAACAAAATTTCGGGATAGATATAGTAGGTCATCACAAACGCTATCAGATGGATTTGTTTCAGCGGTTGTAAATGATACCAGCCGATAAATTTCCAGAGAGTGCATCTACAATTAGTTCGGGAACACCCTTTATAGCTTTACCTTTATCTGTCAATAATATCAAGTCCGCGTCAATAATTCTAATTAATTAAGTTTGTAGTGAGAACCGATGTGATCAAAAGTCTTCCCAGATAAATATCCAACACTATTATTGTGAGTTATTGACCGGAGTTAATATAAATCGAAGAGCGATCGCCTTGTTAATTGCGAACATATATTGTGAGCTATTGACCGGAGTTGATATAAATCGAAGAGCGATCGCCTTGTTAATTGCGCACCTAAAAAAAGAGCGATCGCCCAACTAAAACTCCCGAATCTCAGGATGAACAAACTGATAACCAGCCGCCTTAATCTTGAGATTCGACACTCTCGCATTATAAGGCCGGACGCTAGGACTTCCATCCCAAGAAACTTTAGGCAAATTGTGAGTTTCAAAAATGCGATCGAGTAATTCGCGACTGGATAGCGACACATCCCCGACTAAATTATAAATTCCCTGCAATCGATTTTCCAAAGCAAAAGTTAACCCCCCAACAACATCATCCCGATGCACCCAATTAGTAGCATCTTCCCCCGCACCGGGACGAGTGTTCCCAGCCCAACGTCCAAAAATTTTAACTAATTCTCGCCCTGGCCCATAAATTCCTCCCAAACGGAGAATGCAGACGTGAAGATTGGCATTAGATGCTGCTAATAACACCCGTTCGGTTTCTGCGAGAATTTCACTGTTTGGATTACCCGGCGCAACGGGTGAATCTTCATTTACCACTTCACCTTGGCGATCGCCATACACAGAATAAGTACCCGTATAAATAACCTGCTTTACTGTTGGTATCTGCTGTAAAACCGATACTAAAGTTGTCGCAGTATCTAAATAACTTTCCCGATAAGCATGAGGATTTGGAGCACCGACGCACAGCATAACAGCATCTTGTTCTTGCAGTACAGCCGTCATTGCATCTTTGTCATTTCCTTTGAGCACGGCTACCCGCTGCGCGACACCCTCCAACTCAACTACTCGCGTCGCCGTCGTAGTTGTCGCCGTCACGGTACAATCAGATTTGCCGCGTAAATGTTTGGCTGTCGCAGTACCCACATAGCCGCAGCCGACGATCGCAACTTTCATAAAAAATTCTCCATTGTGTCATGCTCTCTAAAATTATTGCCGATTTCTGCAATCATAGCGCGCTGAGTTTTATGGTAAAATGCAAAGCATCATTATCAATCGGAGTAGCATCGTGTCCGAGAGAGATATTTTTGCCACATCCTCAGAAACCGAACTTAAGGCTTTTTATGGTTCTTTGTTTGCGATGGCAGCCGCCGATGGTTCCGTTGATATTGACGAACTAGATTTGTTATTTAAAACCATAAATTTAGAGAAATTTTCTGACTCTGCAAAGACTCAAATCCACTCCTACACAGTCAGTCCCCCATCACTCAGCGACTGTTTGCAAACACTCCGCCAGTCAGAAGAAACGCTGCGTTTGGGAGTCATGTATTTTTTAATCAACATTGCTTGGGCAAATAAGACGCTGCAGCGCGGAGAAAGCGAGGCGATCCAATCCGCAAAAAAACTGCTGGCGGTTTCCGACTTACAAATCCAAGCCATGCAGGAATTCATCGCAAACATGAAACAAATACAAAAGTCCGCGCCAACTAAAAATCCGGCATCGGCATCCTTCAAGTCTGGTGTTTCAGCGCTGAAAACTAATGGCATCTCTCTCGATTTGATCGACCCCAAAGGAACCACAACCAACCTGAGCAACCCCAAAACTAACTATTCAGATGACAGTTTTTGGGCTAAACTTAAAAACTTTGCTTTAACCGCAGGAAGAGAAGTAGTGGAAAAAGCTTTAATTCTCTACTATACGGCTCAGAACCCAAACGTGCCTGGTTGGGCAAAAGGAGTTGTAGTTGGAGCTTTGACCTATTTTATATCTCCCGCCGATGCCATTCCCGATATATTAGTCGGCATCGGATTTACAGACGATTTGGGAGTATTGTTGGCGGCACTAGCTACAGTTTCAGTATACATTAATGCTGACACTAAAGAACAAGCAAAACAAAAAATGAAAGATTGGTTTGGCTAATAATATTATGTCCGGTCGCTGGTATTGTGTGGGTCTGCATCGGAATAATATAATCTGAATAATATAGGAGTTTTCAATTCTCTGAAATAAAAGACACGGCACTGCCGTGTCCCTACCCAATATCTTTAATTCACTCAACTGAAAACTTAATTATTGTGGATTCTCAGTCTTTAATCGGCTTGCCCTCTCGATTGACAATACGGCTTTCACCATCCTTAGCCGTGACATTTTCATAAACCCCTTCATCCCGCTTTACATACTTGCTGAAACCCGAATTTTTATAATCAGTGTCGGATGTCGGCTTCATCAATCTCGGAGCGCTCAGCAGCCGGCGTACCGGAGCATCTGCGGGAGTCTCCCCAGGCTCGCACTTAGCCAACTCGCACAGTTGACCCCAAGTCGAAACTTCCAGGTTCATGCTGTGCCAAACTTCTAACTGCTGGTTGTTTTCGGGACACAAATAATCGTATACAGGCATATTAAGAATCTCGTTTGCAACTACTAAAATTACTAATTGCACGGTTATTGAGAATATTATAGCTCAACATTACTAAGAATTCAAGCCCAACAATCCAACTTTACTATTTTTAACGGTTGTTAAAACCATAAATCAGCTATATTATTAACCCTGTGTGCTTGCTCCCGGATGCGATCGAGACGAAGCCCAAAAGTACGCTACCCTGAAATCCTCTGACTCGATCCAACGATCGCACGATCGACGGCTAGCAAATGCCCGCAAGACTTCCCTCACTGCTGTCACAGTATTGATCGTCATTTTCAGACTGTACGCCAATCACAGATTCTAAGTTTCAATTTTATTTATTTACTCACCAGCGAGGATTTACCGATGAGCGATTTCAAAGTTACGCCAGAAGTAGAGCTGAACACAGCTCAAATGTTGGAGCGATACCAACTGCAAGATGAGACAAATCTGCGGCGTTGGGCAAAACTGCACGGCATCAACAGCACTCGTGGTTTCTTCTATCCCAGTGAAGTAGATTTGATGGATCACGCTCACCACCATCTCTACAATTTGGGAATGAGCATTGCGGATTACCAAAGTCTTTTAGACCGACGCCGCAGCCATTCCCAGACACCGGGCGACCAAAATAAAACAGTAGCAGGTCAAGTTGCTGACGAAGCATACGATGCCATAGAAACGCTAACCGATCAGTATGCTGAAGCTATTGATTTAATGGGAGAACGTATAGCAGACCATTTCATCGATGAACTCGATTTATCTGTGATGAGGCACCTTTCTAAAAAAGTGCAAGAGCGGCGCACTCTCAACGGTCAAACCAAAAAGCCTAACCGTTTTCTCCAAGTGATTAAAGCCGTGTTGCAACCCAGCAGTGAAAATACGCTTCTGGTTCCCAAAAAAGAGAATGACTCTAGTTTAGAATTAGAACAGCATCATCGGCTCGGCTAGTCGCCGATTTTTTTGAAAGACTAAGAGAGTTTTTGTTCAATTTACTGGTCAATTTTACTGAAAAGCAGACCCCAACCCTCCCCTTTTCAAGGGGAGGCAGCAAGAGCCACATTTTTTATATTATGAAACGGAATATAAAAAAATAAATTGAGATTTCCCCGAAGTCTAAATTACTTTTCAACTGATGTTGGGTTTCGCGACGGAACCAAACCTAATATAACTAGGGACAGATTGCGCGATCGCCAAAATTAGAGATAATATCTGCTGAATTGAACCTGTCAACCTCGCCCAAGGTAAAAAAATGATTAAATCCTGGATGGTAATTGGAGGCGTCGCCTTGATAGTAGCACTAGCAGCTAACTTAATCCCGCCCAGCGACATCCAATGGTTCAACCGCTTGCGGCGTCCGAGATGGCTAGTATTTGAAAGAGCAATTCCCCTAATTTGGACAGTAATTTTTATTTGTGCAGCTTGGTCAGCAGTGATTGTTTGGGAAAAAGAACCGGGAACTCAGGAGACTTGGCTGAGAATGGGTTTGTACCTGCTTTTAGAAATAGTAACTATGTCTTACACCTCGGTTATGTGCAAAGTTAGGAGCCTAAAAGTCGGCACAATAATCGGCGGAACGGGCGCTATTTTAAGCGTAATACTAGCTTTAACTGTGTTGCAAGTTTCCGAGGCTGCCGCCCTGTTATTGCTGCCTTACATACTTTGGAGTCCGATCGGCACTTACACCACTTGGGTCATGATGCACCTCAATCCGGCGGATGTTTAGGCTCTGGAATTAGTCATTTTAATGGGATTGCAAGCATCAGGAAAAAGCACCATTTTTCGGTAGTATCTAGCTGCAACGCAGGTTTTAGTCAGCAAAGACTTGATGCGAAATAATTGTACAGTTGCACCACTGGAAGCTTAGGATATGGGTAACCCAAGCTGCATGAACCAAGTGTGCTTGTCTATGTAACCGCGTTGAAAATGGATTTTGCCATCAACAACATGAAAGAAGCCACAGCCTTGCAGCGTAAAACTTTTGCCAGTTGGTAGGTTGCCACCAAACTCACCTAGAAATGTGCCGCCACCAGTCCACTCGACGATCGCCCACTCGCCATCCTCAAACAGATTCTCAACGTGCGTGTAATTGTCGGGAAAGGCTTGGAAGAAGGTAACAAAACTCTCAAGCAATGCCTCACGCCCGTTGAGAGGATCGCCGAAGGCAACTTGATGGTTCTCTGCATCGTCGTGATAAAGCTCGATCAGGGCGTGAGGGTCATGAGCGTTATAAGCAGAAACCCAGTCTTCGAGAACTTGCTTGGGCGTTTTCATTTTTGGTTCTCTAATACAGATAAGTAAAGATATTAGTTAGCACCTTCTCACCCTCAAATTTACCGACTCGGAGGGCTGCTCGGAGGCTCAGTTTCCGGGGGATCGGGAGGGGGAGATTCAGCATCCGAAGGATTCAGCGACTCCTCCCAAACTTCGATTTGCGATCGAGCTTGCTCAAAAGCCCGAGTACCCGAGGGAATTTTTTTCAAAGTCGCGATCGCCCCAGCCAGATCCGACGACGACTGTTCCACACCCAGCGCCAAAATCCGCTGGCTCCACTCATCAATCGCCTCACTCGCCTGCCACCGGAGCGAACTCGACTCCGGCACCTGAAGGGCCAGCGCAATAGCCGTTTGCAGAGCCTCCGCAGTCCCCGCTCGGGCTGCCTGACGGGCGTTCTGCAAACCTTGCTCGCCCTCAAATTGAGCCTCCCAAGCCCGAATGTTCGATTGAGCTTCCTCATAAAGCACCCGTCCCGATCGAATCCGGCGGGCCATCTCAATTGCCCCCGCCAAATTGCCGCCTGCCGCTAGCTGCTGAGCTCTATCCAAAAACGGCTGGTCAACAAGTCGCTGTCTCCTCTCGATCCAAGCTTGAATTTTGGTTTGAGCTTCCACGTAAAGCGCCCTACCTCTAGCTATCCGAGAAGCTTGAGCCACAGCAGCCTCCAGAGAATTCGGATCGCCGGTACTCGCCAAATCGTTCGCTCTTTGTAAATACGGACTGTCTTCCAGCAGCTCGATTTGACGGCTCAAGCTGCTAATTTGACGGAGAGCTTCCTGGGAGCGGGGATTTGATTCCGGGACTGTTTGCAATTGCGCGATCGCAGCCCTCAAATCATTTACCCCTCCCGGCGCCGCCAGCCTGCTTGCCAAATCCAAAACTTTCACATCAGCCATTTCTTGCTGCCAGCGGCCGACTAAATTTTGAGCTTGTTTGTATAAAGGGCGACCCGAATTCAACTTTTGAGCAATCTCGATCGCCTTGGAGAAACCCTCAACAGAGCCAGTCAAAGCCTGAGAAGTAGCATTCGCCAACTCATTAAAATCTTGTACTTGTTCCCTTAAATTTGCAGTGTCGGGAATCTTGTTAGCGATCGCGATCGCCTGCTGCCAATCGCCAGCCTGCAAGCGTTTTTGGGCGATCTCCAAAATTTTCTTGCTAAATTCCGCGATCGCCTTATTGGCAGCTTGATACAAATAACTCTTTTGACCAATTCCCTGAGCCAGCTTAATCCCCGCCACCAGATTGTCGAGACCTCCCTCCGAGGCTGTATTCCGGGCTTTGACCAACTTATTGCCCTCAGTCCGAGTCGCCTGAATTAGCTTAGTCAATTCCTCGTACTTAGTCGATTCCCAGAAAGTATTTCCCAAATCCAAAAGCAAAGTAGCTTGGCGGAAAGCCAGCGTCCACTCTTCCTTACGCAAGTGGTCTTCGGCCGTGCGGTAAATTTTCTCTGCTTCGCTCCATATCGACTGCCACTTTTCAATCTGCTTTTCCACCGCCGGGTAAGCAGGAACGTTTTGAGGAACCTTCTTCGCTATCGCAATCGCCTCTTGCAGCTTTCCTTCTTGGAAACTAGCATTTCCCAGCCTGAGCATATCCTCCGACCACCGAGCGATTTGACCGTTAATTCTCGGCCGCAGCGGATGGTTTTGTGGCAAAGCATTCACTAATTCGATCGCCAACAGCAAATCATCTGCCGTCCGCTTGCTTGCTGCTTCTTGAGCGCAAAAAAAGCGATCGTTAGCAGAAGCCGTCGGCCAAAAAATCTTTGAGCAATTCGACTGCGAGGTCAGGTTGAGCAAAGACGCAATTGCCACAAACCCCATACCCACCGACAGCAGCAAACTCACCGCCAGCCAAAACTGCCACTTATTCGACCAGCTCCGCCACAACTTGTGTGGCCCAGGCGGCTGCGAGTTTTCCCCAGACAAATTCGGCCGTAGTTCCAAATGCCCTCCCGGCAGTTTTCCCGAAGTAACCAGCTCTCGGAGCTCTTTAAGTCGTTCAGCCCGGTTTTTCCTTGCTGGTAACCGCACCAGCGACGAAGTATCCTTTGTTGACTCCAAGGATTCTGATGCAGACCAACGGCCTGGTGTTTTGCGATCTTGACTCATATCCTCACCACAAACAACAACCCGCCTGTCTTAATTATTTCAAAACAGCGATCGCTGCTATTGACTGCTCTATAGAATGTATTCATCACTTTTAAATACTCCAGCAGGCGAAAGACTACAAGAGACGATCGCCAAACCACAAAAATCAAAATTTTGTGATTAGGTAATTGATAATGGGTAATTGGCAATTGGTCAAGGCCTTCATCCCGACTCGCACTCATTATTGCCAATTACACATTATTGTCTCAAGAACCGGAGTTCGATCGCAAATCGCCGATCAGTTCTGCAAGTTGGTCGCTGTTAGCTTTGTAAACCTCGTTGCAGAAATGGCACGTAGCCTCAGCCCCGCCATCTTTTTCAATCATGTCTTGGAGTTCCGCTTCGCCCAACATTTTCAAAGCTCCCAAAACTCGATCGAACGAACAGCCGCAGTGAAACCGCACCATCTGAGTTTCCGGGAAAATTTCCAGGCCCATATCTCCCAGTAACTCTTCGAGAATCTGGGGCAGCGTTTTGCCCGATAGCAGCAGTGGCGTAAAGCCCGACAATTCAGCAACTCTAGATTCTAAAGTTTGCACCAATTTTTCGTCCGTTGCCGCCTTCGGCAGAACCTGCAACAGCACACCCCCAGACGCTTGTACCCCGCCCGCCCCCACAAACACCCCCAAAACCAGAGCCGAAGGCGTCTGCTCCGAGGTTGCCAAATAGTGAGTCAGATCGTCGCCAATTTCGCCGGAAACCAATTCTACCGTACTTGAGTAAGGGAAACCGTATCCAACGTCCCGCACCACGTACAAATAACCGTCACCTATTGCCCCGCCCACATCGAGTTTGCCTTTAGCATTGGGTGGCAGTTCCACTTCGGGATTGTCCACATAACCTCGAACTGTTCCATCGAGTCCCGCATCAATCAGAAGCCCCCCCAGCGGCCCATCTCCTTTGATGCGAATGTTGACTCTCGATTCGGGCCGCTTCATGCTGGAGGCGAGTAACAGCCCTGCCGACATCGTGCGCCCGAGGGCCGCTGTAGCCACGTAGGAGAGCTTGTGCCGCTGTCTTGCTTCTTCGGTAAGGCGGGTGGAAATGACGGCTACAGCGCGAATTCCGCCCTCTGCGGCTGTAGCGCGAATTAATTGATCGGCCATGAAAAACCTTACTTTGTCTTTTGATACCTTCTTGAACTATTTTAGAAGTTCTTGAAGGTTGTGGCAGAAGATAGCAGCAGTTGACTCGGCGGGCCTGTCCGTGCGATCGAACTTCAGAACTCGGCTCTGTTTTCTATAAAACCTCGAGCGACCAACTATTTATTAACAAATACTCTGATTGATTCTTCCACTTAAATATTTATTTAAAATGCCCACAATAACGAGGATTTTTTTTCATAATCCACCCGGATCTCACTCATTTTATAACAAAAAATCACTAACAACTAACAACTAACAACTATAGCAATCCTAAATCATTTGTGAATTTCTTACTCCCTCCCCTTTATAAGGGGAGGGTTGGGGTGGGGTAAAAAGTTTACGACTCATTTATGATTGCTATAACAACTAATGACTAAAGCTTATCTTGCCGCTAACCAGACGATTACCAAACCTTTACCTTGGCCGGCTAGAGTGAGAGGCGTAGGTCTCAGACCAGTGTTTTTTAGCTGGAAATAACGGATATGCCACCAACATCCAAAGCACTTTTAGCGGAAGTCCAGCATAACACAGGAGCGACTCGAAACTTGCATTTTTATGCCAAGGGCGAAACCATTCCTATGATGTCGCACGGTCTTTGGCGAGTCTGTCAAGGTCTAGCACAACTGAGCACGCTTTATCCAACCGGGGAAGAAGGACTTTTGGGTTGGGTTGGGCCTTCGATGTGCTTCGGTTTGTGGTTGACAAACTTGCAGACTTACCGAGCTACGGCGACATCAGATATTTATTTGATGTGGTATTCTATGGTGGAAATCGAAGCTTCTCCTCAATTGGCTCACGAGTTGCTGCCTCAAATGGTACGGCGACTGCGGCAAATGGAAGCAATTTTGGCGATCGCCGGACAGCGGCGAGTAGATGACCGTTTGTATCAGCTACTGCTATTATTGCAACAGGAATTCGGTCAGCCTGTGGTTGAGGGAACTCGTTTGAATATCCGCTTGACACATCAAGATATTGCTAATGCCATTTGCACAACGCGGGTAACAGTAACTCGAATGCTGGGAAAATTGCAGCAGCAAGGGTTAATCAGTCGAGATGGCGATCGGCATTTAATTCTTAACAAAGATGTTTTTGCCTCCACCTCCGATTTGTTTGGCTGCAACCCTCAAGCAGTGTAGCAAGCACCGAAAAAAATCTTATTCTGCTTCGCCAATCAGCGTAAACGCGGCCCAATCTTGCGGATTTGGGTGCATCTTCATTGTAATCAGCATTGCTTGCCGTAAAGCTTCAGCTTTATTCGGGTTTTTCTGTAACTGGCGATAGAATTCTCCCATTAATTCCGCTGTCTGCTCATCCGGCACTAACCACAGAGAAACGATAATACTGGAAACACCAGCACTAATGAAAGCACGAGATAACCCAAGCACACCATCACCTGTGAGTTTTCCTCGGCCAGTATTGCAAGCACTTAATACCACTAATTCAGCATTTAATTTTAAATCCAAAATTTCACTCGAAGTCAGCAATCCGTCATCATTTCCTGATGGACTCAGGGCGATCGCTCCCGGTAAATCTCGCCTCTTCACTTCATTGAGTAATCCGTGAGTTGCCAGATGAATAATCCGGGCTTTTAGCATCTGTTGAACAATCGATGCTTTAGTCGCTTGAGAGCCTGTAATCGGTTTAGTATTCAGAAGTTGGGCAATTGTAATTGCTTCCCGTTCGCTGCCCGGTAAGGCACGTAATTGCTGCGGCGGGGTGCCAATTTTGGGCATGGTTGGATTGCCGACGACGAGGTTATTTTGTACAGAAAGTCGTCGGACTTTTTGCCGCGATCGGTGGGTGAACTGTAAAATTTGAATGGCGGGAGCGGTGAGGATGGTATGTTTTTCAATCAGATATTGACCTGTCGGATCTTGTAAGGCGACAAAGGGAACTAAAAACAGGGATTTATGGGGAATGAAGATGACAGGAGCATTCGGGTCAGTAGGTAAAAGATCGGCAATGGGTTGAATGAGTAGTTGATAACTTTGCTGTAATTTGGGGTAGATTATGCGAGAATTAGCACGGGTAGAAGCAGGGGGATTAGCTGTTTGTTTATTGGCAGTGTCCCCCGATACACCCAGAGCATCGCGAGTGCCGCGAATCATCTCAGCTAAGGCTGTATCTTGCTCGTTTAATCCTCTCCTCCCGGTAGCAGCAGATACTCTTGTCCCTTCAGTGGCTTCGCGTAGATTGATGTTCAGAGATTTGAGGTCAACTGAGCGAAAGGTAATTTCACCAGTCGGCTTGATGACCCAAATATAAAGGGCTTCATTCCAAATAGTTGAATACTCGACGAGGGTAGCGTTTTGCTCTTTAGCGATTTGTTGAATTTGCTGGATATTGGGCGGGTTGATAGTAGGTGTGACAGAGGCAGATGGGGCTTGGCGAGATGCCAATAACTCCACAAAAGCTCGGGCTCTACCCCGTTCGGCAATTTCTAAAGCGTCATTAGTTTTTTTCTGAGCAATGAAGACTTTTTGTAAAGTGACGTAGGGGCTAGTTTGGGTTTCAAATATTGACACTTTATTGGCATCGTCTAATCCAGCACGGAGAGATTCCAAAACTTTAATACTATCAAGTAGGGTTTTCTCTGCTGCTGGGAGATTGCCAGATTTGGAGAGAGCAAGTCCTAGATTGTTGAGAGCCCCCCCCTCGCTTTGGCGGTCTTTAATTTCTCGCGCGATCGCCAACTGCTGCTGAGCGTACTCGATGGCTTT
>NZ_JAUBRO010000004.1:0-10883 GCF_036701945.1 Microcoleus sp. MON1_C1
TTAATTAATCCGAAACATCTTAAAAACTGGTTTACTAATTGCTGCTACTGTACCTCATAACATCCGGAAGTGCTGTATACCGGACATAGTAATATAGTCTACTCAGTCGCCTTCAGTCCGGATGGTCAAATTTTAGCGAGTGGTAGTGCTGATAACACAGTAAATTTGTGGAATGTCACGACTGATAGTTGCGTTAGAACGTTCACCGGACATACGAATGAAATCTATTCAGTCGCCTTTAGTCGGGATGGTCAAATTTTAGCGAGTGCTAGTGCTGACAGCACGGTAAAGTTTTGGGATCTACGCAAGGGCAAGTGCTTTAAGACGTTGTACGGACATACGAATTCGGTCTATGCAGTCGCCTTCAGTCCGGATGGTCAAACCCTAGCGAGTGGCAGTGCTGACTGCACAGTCAGGCTTTGGGATATCCGTGATGGTCAGTGCGTTAAAATTTGCACGGGACATAGCAGTGCAGTCACATCAGTCGCTTTTAGTCCCAATGGTCAAACCGTAGTGAGTGGTAGTTATGACAAAACGGTGAAGTTGTGGGATGTTAGCACGGGTTGCTGTGCAAGAACCTTCATCGGACATAGCGATCGCGTAGAGTCCGTTACCTATGCGCGTAGCGCAGGCTACGCCAACAGTCCAGATGGTCAAATAGTAGTGAGTGGTAGTTTTGACCTTACAATTCGGTTTTGGGATTGTCAAACAGGCAAATGTTTCAAAACTCACACCGGATATAACAGTTGTGTATTAGCAGTTCCTTTTAGTCCCTGCGGTAAGCTCTTAGCTAGTGGCAACGTTGACACTACACTGAGGCTGTGGGATGTCAATACTGGCAGTTGCGTGAGAACGTTCACGGGACATACTAAATCAGTCATAGGAGTCGCATTTAGTCCCGATGGTAAAACAATCGCTAGTGGGGGTGCTGACAAAACGCTGAAGTTATGGAATGTCAATACGGGCAAGTGCATAAAAACGTTCACGGGACATACTGATTGGGTATATGGAGTTGCCTTTAGTCCAGATGGCAAAACTTTAGCCAGTAGCGGTCTTGACCAGAGCATCAGGTTGTGGGATTGTCAAACGGGTCAATGTTTCCGAACTTGTACCGAACCTAGCAATTCCATATTTTTCTTCTCCCCATTTTTCGTCACTTTCAGTCCCAGCAGTAAAACCCTAGCCAGTAGCAGTTTTGACTGTGTAAAACTATGGGATGCCAGCACTGGCAGTTGCTTAAAAACCTTCACTGGACATACAAATGAAGTATCTTGGGTTGCCTTTAGTCCGGATGGTCAAATCGTAGCTAGTGCTAGTGCCGATCGAACGTTGAAGTTGTGGGATGTCAATACGGGTAACTGCATCAAAACATTGACTGGGCATACCAATTGGGTATGGTCAGTTGCCTTTAGCCCAGACGGAAAAACCTTGGTTAGTGGTAGTTCCGATCAAACGGTGAGGCTATGGGATGTCAGCACTGGAAGATGTATCAGAAATCTCACCGGACATACCCGTCAAATCTACTCAGTCAGTTTTAGTCCGGATGGTCAAACTGTAGCAAGTGGCTGTGCTGATGAAACGGCAAGGGTGTGGGATGTCAATACGGGTGAGTGCCTAAAAATACTGAAACCACCCCGACTCTACGAAGGCATGAATATCACTGGGGTTACAGGTTTAACTGAAGCACAGAAAGCGACGCTAAAAGCTCTCGGCGCGATCGCTCATAGGGAATGAATGGGCGCGATCGCTGGATTTGAAAGATGCTGCTTCAAGCGGTCAAATCTGGGGTGATTTGTGGCTGTTGCTGGCGGTTCAAGGTTTGCCGGTGCCGATTGTGTTGTGCTATTTGCTGTTTGGTTCGCTGCCGCCGGTTGCTGTATTTGGGCACTTTTGGCTGTTGGGATTGAATGTATTTTTGGTTGCGGTGCGATCGGCTTTGGGTTTGGCGATCGCTCCTTCTTACGATACAACTCAAGCATCGGGTAAATTGCTGTTTTGGCTGTCACCTTTGGCCGATCCGTTGGCGTTTTTGCGAATTCTAATTTCTGCTTTAAATCAGCCTACTCAGTGGCGCGGCCGGAAGTATGAATAATCATTAATACTAAGTTCCCCGACTTTTTTAATAAGTCGCGTATCAGAGAGCGCCAGCAAGAGCCTTTGATGTTTTTTTCGTGGGATGGGCAGGAGACCCACCCCCGATACAGCCATGAATTTTAGTCAACAATCGCCCCATTTAACGAAGTTTTTCTTAATTCTACTCTCGCTAAATTTACACCTCTTAAATCAGTACCTGTTAAACAAGTATTGCTTAAATCTGCATAACTCAAATCGGCACCTCTGAGATTAGCATCAGATAAATTTGCTCCTGATAAATTCGTCCTCACAAGTTGCGATCCACTCAAATTGCTGCCACTCAAATTTGCCGATTGCATTTGTGCTACCATTAAGTTTGCTTTGCTTAAATTAGTGCCGCTGAGGTTAGCCAAATTCAATTTAGCATAACTCAAATCAATGTTTTCCAAGCAAAGTTCGCTCAATTGCGCGCATCGCAAGTTAGCATTAATAAAAAACCTGTCTCCAATCGCATAACGGCGCAAAAATTCGTCAACTGCAAGCCGAATTAAAACCGGTTCGCAAGTATTTTGGTAGCACCACGATGTCTCCAATAAACTAGCGGCTGCTTCAATTGCTACCTTGTCGCATTTAGAGAGCACCAAACTATTGCACCCATCCCACTCACCGTTGAGCATGAATGCCATCTCAGAAGCTGCTGCACTTGAGTCGCATAGCAAAACGGTTTCTGGTTTGGGTTGCAGCCAGTTCATTAAACCGATCGAGCTCAGGTTTTTCATTGTTGATTCAGGGTTTGTGCGTCTTCCTTAATTATAGTAGACCTCTCCCCGCGCTGAAGCGACGCGGATTCTAAACTGTTGCTACTGCGGTACTTTTTATCTAGTTCTTTAAAAGATAGGACTTATATAGTTTACGGTAGTTTCGGAATGATTAAACCACAGAGACCACAGAGGGAGCTGAGGAAGAAAAAGAGAGATAAATAATTCCGATACCGACGGATTTGATATTACGCACGCGGGGCAAAGAACCAGGTTTTTGCGTCAAAATCTCCGGGAGAAATCCACATTTTTTGGGAGAAATCGGTTTTTTTTCGTAAGTCTAAAAGATGTACAAGACTCGGCTTCCTACGATCGAACTCAGGCATCGAATAAATGGGTGTTTTGGCTGTCCCCGTTAGCCTATCCGCTGGCGTTTTTGCCAATATAAGAGAACAAATAACGCACTTACAGCAGCGCAAGATCCTTGAAGCAACGGCGCGTTAACTCTATTCTGGCCGCTCCGTCATTTTGGTTGCGGATGTCAATGTTTGTAGCAAAAAAGTAAACATTTTTATCCTTTTCTAAATAACCTACATACCAGCCAATTTGAGGCTTTGTTTGTTCTCCAAAATTTGCCCAGCCTGTTTTGGCTCTAATTGTGTAATCTGGAGTTTGTTCAACAATTATGATGTCTTTCACCAGAGACAGCGATCGCTCAGAAAAGGGTAAGTCATTTTTGTATAGACGGCGGAGAAATTGAATTTGCTCGTTGGGTGTGATTCGCAGTTCTCCCTCTAACCAGAATTTGTCAATATCGTCTTTGTTACCGATTTTTTGGTTGCCATAACCGACTTTAGCTACCCATTTTTGCATTTGCTCGTGTCCGACTCGGCGGGCGAGAACTTGGTAAAACCAAACGGCGGAAAGTTTCATGGCTTCTCTCATATTCAAGTCTCGATTCCATGCGGGAATTTGCCTTTGAGTTCCATCCCAAGTTAGAATGGCAATCTCATCTGAAATTACCCCTGTTTCTAAGGAAATCAGAGAGTTGAGAATCTTAAATGTAGATGCGGGTAAAAAAGCTGTGGCGTTACGCTGCGGGTTGTGTTGATAAATCCGATCGCTATTCAAATCGTAAATTGCGATCGAGCCTTCAACTCCTAGTTCTTGAAAGTGCCGTCCAAAATTCATTGTCTCAGCAACATCTCCTCCCCGTCGTGGAGATTCTTGCACGGGAGGTGGCACGGTTAAGGCTGATTGCGGTGGCCCAACTAAAACAAAAGTAATGCAGCCTAATACAATTAAAATAACAGCGATCGCACGACGAGATATTCGGTTCATAAACTTCGATAATTTAGCCAAATCACAGGCATTAATGTCACAGGGGCGATCGACTTGTAAGGTGCGTCTGACTTACGCTGTGTAAGCAACAATTAAGGTTTGCCCCTGACGCATCCTACTATCTAGAGGTTGCAGTTGCATAATTTCTCACCTACAAAACTGCCATAATAGTTAAGGCGACCAAACAGCTTAACTGAATTACTAAGCTGAAGAACCGAAACTTCGGATCGAGGCCAGCAATGTGAATCACTGAATGTACAAGCCGAAATAGGATGTACACAACAATCAGCAAATCTACTGCTGTTCCTGAAACACCCCTAACTGTTAGAAGAAAAACAACTCCCAAATACAAAGGCAGGTTTTCTATCAAGTTGGATTGTACTCGAAATAGTCGCCAAAGCAAGCTGTCGTCGTTCTGTGTGCTGAAATCTTTTACAGATCCGCCCGCAGATAGATGCCGAATCCTGACTGTCAGCAGCATAACAACAACTGCGATCGTCCACAAAATGAAAATTGCTAAACCCCAGAGAGGGAAAGTCATATTTGTCGGTTCAATTTGCATCATATTTCTACCTTGCGAAACTGCTGCTAAGACTTTAGAAAAGTTAGATCGAATTCTGTAACATCGTCGGGCGTCAAATCCAGCCAACAGTCAACAATCACCGACGGTGCAACCGGAATCGATAGAATTCATCTGCGTTAATCTGTGTTAATCGGCCCTCATCTGGGGTTAAAAAAAGAGAAGGTATTAACCGCAGATGACAAGGGATTGACGCTGATTCACGCAGATGAACAGAAGAGAGATATGAATAATTCCGATGCGAACAGATTTGATATTACCAGTCAGGAATTTTGCTCTGGCGTTCTCATTTTTAGCTAAAACAGCTTGAGGATGCTTCGATTCTGGCTGTTTTCGGAACTCACCAAGCTCACAGCAGCATCTAACCGACAAGCTGACGCTAACTAGAGTGCGATCGCATCTCCTGAGTATCAATTCCCGCCGCTAGCAACCGAGCGTTTACAGAGGGTTTTCGGCAAGACGGTCGCACCATTGTATCGAGCAAGTGTTCGATCGCACCCGGTAGATTCTGGCAAAAACCAGTGTGTACCCGCGATGTCTGAACGATCGTACTGCGGGGTGCTACGAGCCAGTGAAAGCGCTCTCTGTGGGGAAGTTGACCGATCGCGCCAGATTCCTTGCCGCCTGCACAAATGATGGGAATGACTGCTAGGTGATTGCGAATCATTTCCAAATCCAACGTTGAGTCGATCGCCATCAAGCGCTGTTCATCAATTTCGATACGGGCTTCGAGGAATTTTTTCGTACCGCAGGAAACGATCGCCCCCACGTTGATAAACTCCTCGCGCTCGACTTTGGGAACGACGCGGATAATGGCGTAATCATACAGAAATCGATCGGGCACTAATCGCCTCCTCCAAAAAAATATGTGGTGATTCTAGCCGATTTAGCAGGTACTCGATATAAGCATCCCGATGTTGGTTGCTATCGCTGAAAGGAGAATCTCCCACCAGCCAAGTATCAGGAATTAGTTTAACGATGTTGCGAATGATTTCCGGCGTTAGCCTTTGAGTCATCTTTGAATTTGCCGCTTCCAGCGTACTGGCAAAACGCAGCAGAACGTGGTCTTTGATTGGGGGGAAACGATCGCGGCTGCGCGAGAGATAATCTTTCCAGGTGTGGTGGAAGTAGAGGGCTGCACCGTGATCGATCAGCCAAAGCCGGCGGTGCCATACCAGCATATTTGCATTGCGCGACGTGCGATCGATGTTGGTTACAAAAGCATCGAACCAGACGATTTCTGAGGCCAAATCCGCCTCGGACTTCCCCGCTATCGGGTCAAATGTGATGGAGCCCGGGAGATAGTCGAGGGCGAGGTTGAGGCCAGCACTTGCTCGGATCAAATCTTGAATTTCCGGGTCAGGCTCAGTGCGAGCCAGTTCGGGATCGAGTTCCACAAAGACGAGTTCGGGGATTGGGAGCCCGGAGGCGCGAGCAATCTCTCCCGCCACTAGCTCGGCGATCAGAGATTTGGCTCCCTGGCCCGCACCGCGAAATTTGAGCACGTACATACCATCATCATCTGCTTCGACGATCGCGGGTAGCGACCCGCCCTCGCGTAAGGGAGTGACATATCTGGTAGCAGTGACTGTTCGCAAGCTGATACTCATGCTATTTTAGATTTTCGATTTGAGATTTTAGATGCAAAATCACTGATTTTATGAGGGTTGGGAGTACGGGCTTACAGACAGTTGGATTCTTTCTTTTAACTGGGACTGATGTTAAATAGTCTGTTTACTAAACTGATGACTAAAAGGACACAACATTGTTGTGTCCCTACGGAATTTTGCCAAATCTTGCTTTGAGACAGTCATTAGTCATCAGTTATTAATCAACTAATAACTCATGACTAACCACTAATCAGTTGTACTAACGTGGTCGATTCTCTCTAATTGCCAGAGAATTTGGTTGCCTTCGCGCCGCACCCGCGAAACAACCCAATTCCGCCAAACCCAGTTGTCTCCCCGACTGGTGACAGCGCTGGCATTTACATCCATCAAATCAGCCAGTTCAGAACTGGTAATCAAGTAGCCTTTCGTAGCAACCTCGTCGGCGATGTGCAACGTTTCGATCAGATTGCGGAGGTCCTGAACCCTCACCTCGCGGGGCAAGTTCTCCAGGGTATCGGCAGTTGAGTCCATCATGGTAGAGTTGGAGATCGGAAGGTCAGAAGTTATGACATAGGATTCTATCGTTTTGTTACCAGTTGTGTCCGTTCCTTCCGAAACAATTGTGTTTTCCGAACCTAGAGGCGGTGCGGCCGCGCTGACCAAAGTGCCCGCCTGAGTCTCACCTGCAGTTGGTTTCTGCTGTTGCAGTTCGGGAGTGAGATTGTGGGAGAAGCTGCGGGCGATTTCATCGCATCTGTCGTTGTAGAAGTCGCCGGAGTGGCCGCGGACGTGTTCCCACTTGATTTGCCGGGAATTCAGCTTGTCTAGCCGGTGCCAAAGGTCTTGGTTGACAACATCTTTGCCGGTTGAGGTTTTCCAGCCTTTATTTTTCCAGCCTTGAATCCATTTGGTGATGCCGTTTTTAACGTATTCGCTGTCGGTGTAAACAGTGACGGGTTCGGTTTGACCGGAATTGGCAAAAAATTCCAGCGCAGCGACTGCCGCCTGCATTTCCATGCGGTTGTTAGTAGTTTGGGGGTCTCCACCCCCGAGCTCGTGACAGTTGCCGTCGGCGAAGCAAACTACTGCACCCCAGCCACCTGGGCCTGGGTTGCCGGAACAAGCGCCGTCTGTGTAGAGGCTTTTGATTTTGGGAGTTGTCATGAGCGAATTAATTTGTTATTTAGAGGTAACTTGTTTGCAAGTGCGATAATTAAGGCAATTGAGATAGTTTTACTTGCTGCTATGAAAAATGCCAGCTTAAAGATTAAAAAGGTCGGGCTATTTATTTGTCCCTTTTCTTTGTTAATTTTTAATACTTTCGCGCAAGCACAGCCCATAGTGCCTGCGGCTGACGGTACGGGTACTGTTGTCACCCCCAGCGGCAACCGCTATGATATCAACGGTGGCAGTTTGTCGGGAGACGGCGCGAATCTTTTTCACAGTTTTGGGCAGTTTGGCTTGAATGAAGGTCAAATTGCTAATTTTCTGACTAATTCGGCTATTCAGAATATATTAGCTCGAATTGCGGGCGGGGACGCTTCGCTAATTAACGGTTTAATTACTGTCACGGGCGGCAATTCTAATCTTTTTCTAATTAATCCTGCGGGGATTGTGTTTGGCCCGAACGCGAGTTTGAATGTGCCGGCGGCTTTTACTGCAACTACTGCCAATGGTGTCGGTTTTGGTTCAAATTGGTTTAATGCTGCGGGTACAAATAATTTTAGCGCCTTGGTGGGTACGCCAAATGCTTTTTATTTTAGTGCGGGTGTACCGGGAGGTATTGTTAATGCTGGCAATTTAGCGGTGACTCCGGGGCAAAATTTGGCTTTGCTTGGCGGTACGGTTGTTAGTACCGGGCAGTTGTCGGCCCCGGGCGGGCAAATTACTGTTGCTGCGGTTGGGGGCGGAAATGTTCTCCGCATTAGTCAACCGGGGCATTTGTTGAGTTTGGAAATAGCAACGGGCGGAAATGTTGGTAATTCTCCACAGACTTTGAATCCTGTTTCTTTGCCGCAGTTGCTGACAGGTACTGGGCAAAATCAGGCGGCGGGTGTTGCGGTTGCGGATGACGGTTCTGTGCGGCTTGTGGGTTCTGGTTTGCAGGTGAATTCTGGGGATGTGGCGATTGCTGCTAATGTGTCTGGGCTGCCGCAGTTGAATGCGGGAAGTGCGAATTTATGGGCTGGGGAAAATCTCACGCTAGCAGGCGCTAGGCTGCAAACTACGGGGGATTTGAGTTTGCTGGGTGGGGATGCGGTGCGGGTCAGGGACAGCGCCCAGAATCCTTTTTTGGCGCAGGCTGGGGGGAATTTATACATTCAGGGATCTCGCACTATTGATATTCTCACTCAAAATGCGATCGGCGGCTTATCTCTTCCCCCGCAATTCCAAAGCGGCGGCAATTTGAGTTTGGTTAGCAACGGCGTTATTTCGGGGGATTCCCACTTTGTTTCTGGTGGCAATTTTTCGATTCGCAATTTGTCGGGAATGCCGGGAAACTTTGTCAGTTTATTTGACCCGATTATCAGTTCGGAAGGAGATGTTTTCTTTGGTGATTATACCGGAGTTTCGCTGAAAGTCGAGGCGAAGGGGAGCATTGTTGCCGAGGATATTACAATTACCGGCCCCGATAGTGCATTGGGTAGGGAAAATGGGAATCCCGACGATCCAGATGTTGCTATTTTAACCAGCAGTCCGGCCTTGATTCTGCGGGCGGGAGTGCAAGATTTGGCAAATTCTCCTAATTTTACTACAGACATTTTGGGAGATGATTCACTATTATTTACAAATCCACTTTTATCTAGCAATTTGATTTCGGTGGAAAATATTTCGGCAGGCGGGCCTGTAATTTTTTCAGCGCCGGGAAGTATCGCCACTAGAGATATTAATGGCGGTCAAATTAATATCGAAAGCAGGGAAGCCGGAGTGATAGTTGGGGGCAGATTAACGTCTAGTTCTACCATTAATATTCAAGCTAATGACAATATTATATTGACAAGTGACATTTCTCGTGCTGATATCAACGGCAGTATTAGTCTGAATACTGTTCGAGGCAATATAGTAACAGGGTCGATCGATACTGGGACTTCCGGGGCGATCGAACTCAGAGCTTTTGGCAATGTGAATTTTGGGACTTTGCAGGGATCTAATGTTGATATTACCAGTAACTCCGGGGCATTGGGGGTTTTGACTGATGCCAATATCATTGTGCCTAATACTACACCTGTCAATATTACAGCAACTGAGAATATCAATTTGACAGCTTTTAGGGACTTAACAGTAGGTAATCTCACCGCTGCGACTGTCAATGCTAGCAGCAGCAATGGGAGCGTTAATACGGGTGCGATCGCTACTTCTGGAGATGTCAGAATTCTAGCGGGACAGGAAATCAACACAGGGGCAATAACTGTTAATCCTGTGACCACAAATCCAGTTAATCCCCTCATTTCTACAGTAAATTTGGATGCCCAAACTAATATGAATGTTGCATCGATTAACGCTGGCACTGGCACTATTAATTTGAGATCGTCCAGCGATTTAAATGCAGGGAGTTTGCAAGGTGGAGACGTTGACCTCAATAGCGATAGTGGAAATATTGCGATCGGTAATACTACATCTCTTGGGAATATTAATATAATAGGTTCGGGAAATGTAAATTCCGGGGATGTGCGGGGAGTTGGAGTTAATATAAATAGTAATACGGGAAGTATTAATATTGACACCGCTACAGCAACAGAAAATACTGTCAATTTAACAGCGCTGCTAAATGTAAATTCCGGGGATGTGCGGGGAGTGGGAGTTAATGTAAACAGCAATGGGGGAAGTATTAATATTGGCAATATCGACGCCACAAGAGGAAATGTCAATTTGACAAGTTCGGGAAATGTAAATTCCGGGGATTTGCGGGGAGTTGGAGTTAATGTAACTAGCAATACGGGAAGTATTAATATTGGGAATACGGACGCCACAACAGGAAATGTGAATGTAACAGCGCCGCTTGATGTAAATTCACGAGACTTGCAGGGAGTTGCAGTTGATGTCACTAGCAGCAGGGGAACAGTCACCACTGGTAATATAAGTGCTGCCGAAAGTGTCGGAATTTTAGCGGGGAACCAAATTGCAATTGGGCGAATAAATGTTAATCCTGTTGTTAGTGCCGATCGCACTTCTACAGTAAATCTTAACGCTCAAAATGATATCAGTGTTGCATGGATCAATGCTCCGGGCGGTAATGTTGAGCTCACAACTCCGGGTTTAGTTCGAGTGACGGGTACTTTTGACCAAAACGGCACTCCTCTTAGCGTCTCGACTCTTGGTGGCATTCAACCGGGTACAGTTACGATCCGCCACGGCGGCGGCGATGTCAATCCGCCAATACCTTTTGCGGTGGGAGATGCGACGACTAACGGTACTGCTGGGGCGATCGCCAGTAATCCTGTGGGTACGATTACTCAGGGCCGATCTTTCATAAATTCTTACACTCAAGGCAATAGTGCGATCGTCACTACCAATCAACCA